>NZ_JBHVYI010000102.1:0-28309 GCF_042880975.1 Streptomyces sp. NPDC058289 | reverse complement strand
CCGGCCGCCGGGGGCGGCCGCGGCCGTCGTACCGGCGGTGGCGGCGCCGCCGGGCAGGCTCCGGCCTCCGGTTCCGGCCAGGCCCGCCGCGGCCAGGGCGGACAGGGCGGCTCCACGGGCGGCTCCGGCGAGCGCGGCCGACGCACCGGAGGCGCCCCCTCCGGTGGTGCGGCCGCAGCTTCGGCCCGCAGCCGCGTGGGCGGCGCCGGCCAGGGACGTCGCCGCTCCGCCTGATCAGCGGAAACCTGTACGAACCACTGCGCCGGGCGGCACACGCCGCCCGGCGCAGTGGTGTTTTCCGAGCCGGGCGGGTGCCTAGCGGACCATCTTCGCCTGGAGCTTCGCCAGGGTCCGCAGGTCCAGGCCGAGGCCGTCCGTGAGGTAGCCGTAGAGGCTGCCGTAGTCGGCCTCCATCTGCGCGGTCGCCGCGTCCAGGTAGTCCTGGCGGACCTCCTGGAGCGGGATCAGCAGATCGGGGTTCTGCATCCGGCCGGATGCCTTGACGCCCGCCCGCACCTGGGCGTCGTACGCCGCGCGGAAGGTGTTCGAGGCCAGGTAGTCGCGCTCGGCCGTGGTCTTCGGGACGGCCAGGGCGTTCAGCAGGACGTAGCTCATCCAGCCCGTCCGGTCCTTGCCCGAGGTGCAGTGGTACAGCAGCGGGCCCTGGTTCCCGTCGGCGATCTCGCGGAGGGTGGTCGCGAACTGCGCCCGGTTCTCGGGGTTGGTCACGAACGCGCGGTAGACGTCGCGCATGTACGCCTCGGCGCGGCCGCCGCCGAGCATCTGCTCCTGCTTCACGGGATCACCGCTGCCTATCGCGGACATCAGCAGCCCGTACAGGCCGTTGTCGTTGACCGGGCGGGCGGTGGCGGTCAGACCGGCGGGCAGCTTGTCGGCGCCGTCGTACTGGACCTCCATGGGAATGCGGAAATCGAGGACCTTCTTGAGGCCCAGACCGCCGACGGTGGTGATGTCCGAGGCGGTCAGCTTGCCCAGTGCATCGGCGCGGTAGACCAGTCCCTGACGAACTTGGCCTCCCGTCCAGGTGCGGTAGCCACCGAGGTCGCGGACGTTGACCGCGCCCTGGAGGGGGATCTGGCGGATCGTTTCCGTCGACTGCGTGTGCCAGGGGTGACGCGAGGCGGCGGCACTGTCGGCCGGCGCGGCGTACGCAGCGGCGGGCAGGGTCCCGATGGCGAGGGCGGAAGCGAGCACCGCGGTCGCCAGGCGGATTCGAGCACGGCTCATCTGGGGCAACTCCTGTAACGGAGAAGGGGGATCACCCTGGTGGTGGCAGGGTGCCGAGCGGGTGCGGGGGGAGGGGGAGAAGCTGTGGGGGAGTGAGGCCGTTCAGCCGGTCCAGCACGGCGTGGGCCTCGGCCATGACGCGGGTGACGAGCTCCGCACAGGACGGCAGATCCTCGATCACGCCCGCGACCTGGCCCGATGCCATGACACCGAGGTCCGTACGGCCCTCGACCATGGACGCCTTGAGGAGCATGGGGGTGTTCGCGGCGAGCAGCACCTGGCTCCAGGACAGGTCCTTGCCGTGTTTCATCGCGAGGCCGTCCCGGACCATCTCCGCCCAGGTCAGACCCGAAAGCTTCTTGAAGCCGGCCGCGTGCCGCACCGCTTTGGCCAGCGCCTTCGCGCGCCCGGCCCGCTCCAGGGAGGCGACCAGCTCGCTGCGCAGCATCCGGTGCGGGAGCCCGTCCACGGCCGTGGTCACGGTGACGTCCTTCACGGTCGCCTTCAGGTACTCGGCCTTCACCGCGTCCGGGACCGTCGAGTCGGAGGTCAGCAGGAAACGGGTGCCCATCGCGATGCCCGCGGCCCCGTACGCCAGCGCCGCCACCAGACCGCGGCCGTCGCTGAACCCGCCCGCCGCGATCACCGGGATGTCCACCGCGTCCACCACCTGCGGCAGCAGCACGGTCGTGGCCACGTCACCGGTGTGGCCGCCGCCCTCGCCGCCCTGCACGATCACCGCGTCCGCGCCCCACGCCGCGACCTTCTCCGCGTGCCGGCGGGCTCCGATCGAGGGGATCACGACCACGCCCGCGTCCTTGAGCCGCGCGATCAGCTCCTTGGACGGGGCGAGCGCGAAGGAGGCCACCCGGACGCCCTCGTCGATGATCAACTGTGCCCGCTCGGCCGCGTCCCCGGCGTCCGCGCGCAGATTGACCCCGAACGGGGCGTCCGTACGGGACTTGACCTCGTGGACCGCCGCCCGCAGCTGCTCCATCGTCATGGTCGCCGAGGCCAGGATGCCGAGCGCGCCCGCATTGGCCGCCCCCGACACCAGGCGCGGACCGGCCACCCAGCCCATGCCCGTCTGCACGATCGGATGCTCGACCCCGACCAGCTTGGTGAATGCCGTCTCCATCGGTCAGACCCGCACTTCCCGGTCGCGCAGGCCCTTGGGGTCGATGACCTCGCGGATCAGCCGCAGCTCCTCCGGCGTCGGCTCCCGCGTGTACGGGACCTCCTCGGGGAGGTCCAGCTCGAAGCCGGTCGCCGCCCGGACCTGCTCCACCGTGACCCCGGGGTGCAGGGACACCAGCCGCATGGCGTGGCCCGGGCCGCTGAAGTCGAAGATGCCGAGATCGCTGACCACGCGGGGGAGCCGGTGGAACCGGGTCACCCCGGCCGCCTCGGCCCGGTCGTAGCCCACGCCGCTCACCATGTCGACGCGCTCGACGAACACCCGGGTGGAGTGCTTGGGGATCCAGTAGCTCACCGGATTGTTCAGGGTGTTCACCGGGGCGCCGCGCACGCCGAGGAGCTGGCGGGCCGGCTGCTCCCAGTCACCGATGCAGGAGATGTTCTGGTTGCCGAACCGGTCGATCTGGCTGGCGCCCATCATCACGTGCCGGCGGCCTCCGGTGACCATCGTCAGGTGACGGCGGTACGGGAGCCAGCCCTCGGCCGAGCCGTCGAGCCCGACCAGCATGGCTTCGCCGTCGGTCAGCAGCAGGTCGGGGGAGAACGTCCGCTTCGCCAGCCGCGCCCCGAAGGAGGGCACCAGGCCCATCGGGCTGGCCAGCACCTCGCCGTTGTCCCGCCAGGCTTCGGCGCAGGCGATCACGCAGTATTCGGCGCGGGTGACCGCGGCTGCGGTCGTCGTGGAGGGCGTGCTCACTTCTGCTCCTCGTGCCAGGCCTGGACGGCGGACTGGTAGGCGTGCTCGCTGCCGCCGGAGAGGAAGCGCTCGGCGAACTCGGGCCAGGGGGTGGTCGCGTACAGCTTCTGGAAGGCCTCGTCGCGGTCGTAGTCGGGGGCGCAGGAGGTGAAGTGCGCGCCGTTCGGGGTCTCCACGACCCCGGTGACCGAGTGCCGGCTGACGAGCAGGGACTGCGGCGGCCCGGACTTGGCGAGCTCCGCGGTCTCGACGAGCTGCTCGCAGGAGACGTAGGCGGCGTCGGCGGCCTCGCAGAAGAGGTCGTCGAAGTACGGGTCCGGGCCCAGGTACTGGGCGTTGCCGAGCCGGTCCGCGCGGTTGAGGTGGACCAGGGCGGCGTCCATCCGCAGGGCGGGGACCGCCACGAACTCCTCCCCGTCGGCGTACGGGGAGGTGACGGTGCGCAGCTCGGGGTTGACGCGCATGACGTCGGAGCCGAGGCCGGCGCGGACGGGCAGGAAGGGCAGCCGGTTGGCGGCCGCGTGCAGGCCCCACATGAACATGGCCTCGTCGAGCTCGGTGAGGGCGAAGGCACGGCTCTCGCGGGCGGCCCGGTAGTGCGGCTCCAGCGGGATGGAGTCGAGGGTGACGAAGGGGGTGACCAGCTTGCGGATCCGGCCGGCGGCGGCGAGGAGGCCGACGTCGGGGCCGCCGTACGAGATCACGGTGAGATCGGTGATCTCGGAGCGGAGCAGTGCCCGCACCAGGGCCATGGGCTTGCGCCGCGAACCCCAGCCGCCGATGCCGATGGTCATTCCGCTGCTGAGGCGGCCGACCGCCTCTTCGGGGGTCATGCTCTTGTCGGTCATGCCGATTCCGCCTTTGCTCCGGTGGTTCCGGTGGGTCCGCTGTTGCCGAAGGTGTCGCGGACCCGGTCGGCCACGCCGCTGAGGTTGGCCTCGAAGGTGAAGCCCTGCTCGAAGCGGTAGCTGCGGCGCACGTCCACGGGGTCGATGCCGTTGATGGCCGCCTTGGCGAGCCGGATGAGGTACCCGTCCTTCTTCGCGATCTCGGCGGCCAGCTCCAGGGCGGCCGCCCGCAGTTCGCCCGGCGGGACCACCTTCCACACCGAGCCGTGCGCGTGCAGCTCGGCGGCGGTGGCGGTGCGCGAGGTGTAGTACAGGGTCCGCATGAGGTGCTGCGGGACGAGCCGGGCCAGGTGGGTGGCGGCCCCGAGGGCGCCCCGGTCCAGTTCCGGCAGTCCGAAGGTCGCGTCCTCGGAGGCGACGATGGCGTCGGCGTTGCCGACCAGGCCGATCCCGCCGCCGAGGCAGAAGCCGTTCACGGCCGCCACGACGGGGACCTCGCACTCGTAGACGGCGGCGAAGGCCTCGTAGCAGCCCCGGTTGGCGCCGATGAGCGAGGCGTGGCCGGTGTCGCGCTGCATCTCCTTGATGTCGACGCCGGCGTTGAAGCCGCGGCCCTCGGCGGCCAGGACCACGCAGCGGACCTCGGGGTCGCGGCCGGCCGCGCGCAGGGCGTCGGCCAGGTCGTACCAGCCCTGCACGGGCAGTGCGTTGACGGGCGGGAAGTCGACTGTGACGAGTGCGATGCCCTTGTCGGGGCTTGAGGTGGAGACACCCATGAGCGGATCAGCTACCTTTCCACCAAACATTTGTTAGGTGAGGAAGGTAGCAGCCGATGGAGCTCAACGGGAGGGTCGTCGTCGTCACCGGCGGAACCCGGGGCGTCGGCGCCGGGATCGCGCGGTCGTTCCTCGCGGCGGGGGCCGAGGTCGTCGTCTGCGCGCGCCGGCCGCCGGAGGAACCGGTGGCGGTGGAGGGCCGCTCGGCGTCCTTCACCGCCGTCGACCTGCGCAATCCGGCCGCCGTACAGGACTTCTTCGGCGCGGTCGCCGCGCGCCACGGGCGGCTCGACTGCCTGGTCAACAATGCAGGCGGGACCCCGTACCGGCTGCTGGGGGAGGGCGAGGCCGAGCGCCACGCGCGGGTCGTCGAGCTGAACCTGATCGCCCCGATGACCGCCTCGGTCGCCGCGTACCCCTGGCTCCGGGAGAGCGGGGGCTCGATCGTCATGATTGGCAGCGTCAGCGGGACCCGGCCCTCGCCGGGCACCGCGGCCTACGGGGCGGCGAAGGCGGGCCTGGAGAACCTGGCCCGCTCCATGGCCGTGGAATGGGCCCCCGAGGTACGGGTCAACTCGCTGGTCCTGGGCATGGTGCGGACCGAGCTGTCGCACCTGCACTACGGCGACGAGAGCGGGATCGCGGCCGTCGGCGCGACCGTCCCGCTGGGGCGGCTGGCGGAACCCTCGGACGTGGGAGAGGCGGCCGTCTTCCTGGCCTCCGACCGGGCGGGGTACGTGAGCGGGGCGAGCCTGCTCGTGCACGGGGGCGGCGAACGTCCGGCGTTTTTGGATGCGGCAACTGCGAACAAGGAGAGCTGACATGGGACTTGCCGAAGGCCGTGTGGTCATCGTGACGGGCGCCGGACGGGGGCTGGGCCGGGCCCACGCGCTGGCCTTCGCCGAAGAGGGGGCGCGGGTCGTGGTCAACGACCTCGGCGTCGGCCTGGACGGGCTCCCGGGGCCGGAGAGCCCGGCGGCGCTCGTCGTCGCCGAGATCCGGGCACGGGGCGGGGAAGCGGTGGCGCACGGCGGTGACATCGCCACGGCGGACGGCGCGGCGTCACTGGTCGAGACGGCCGTCTCGACCTTCGGGCGACTGGACACCCTGGTCAACAACGCCGGGTTCCTGCGCGACCGGATGCTCGTGAACCTGGACGAGGACGACTGGGACGCCGTGATGCGGGTGCACCTGAAGGGGCACTTCCTGCCGCTGAAGCACGCGGCGGCGTACTGGCGGGCCGAGGCGAAGGAAGGCCGCCGGGTGGCCGCGCGGGTCGTGAACACCTCCTCGGGGGCCGGGCTCCTCGGATCCGTGGGCCAGGGCAACTACAGCGCCGCCAAGGCCGGGATCCTGGGGCTCACCCTGGTGTCGGCCGCGGAGATGGGCCGCTACGGGGTCCAGGTCAACGCGATCGCCCCCGCGGCGCGGACCCGGATGACGGAGCAGACCTTCGCGGACACCATGGCCGCCCCGGAAGCCGGGGCCTTCGACGCGATGGCCCCGGAGAACGTCTCCCCGCTGGTGGTCTGGCTCGGCTCCGACGCCTCGGCCGGGGTCACGGGCCGCGTCTTCGAGGCGGAGGGCGGCCGCATCACGGTGATGGAGGGCTGGCGACCCGGCCCGACCGCGGACTGCGGGGCGCGGTGGACTCCGTCGGAGGCGGGGGAGGCCACGACGAAGCTCTTGGCGGAGTCGGAGCCGCCGCAGCCGGTGTACGGGTCGCGGTAGCGGTCCGCCGAGCGGTAGGCCGCGCCTGCCTCTGGCTGCGCGTCGGCTCCCGGCCCCCGGCTCCGCAGCGGCCCCGCTCCGCGCCGACCGCGTCTGCGGGGCGGGTCGGCGCGGAGGGGGCGCAGGCGGCCGGCTCCACCACGACGTCGTAGTCGTGGATCGCCTGCACGTGACCGCACACCCCGTCCCGGCCGACGTACCGGGCGTACTCGAAGGTGAATCCCTCCCCGGCCTTGGACGCGCGGTCGGCCCTGACGCGCATCCCGACGTCGGAGCGCGCGCCGCGCTTCAGGGCCCCGGTGATCGTGGCGAACGCCGTCGGGCGGCCAGGCACCGGCCGCCACTTCTTCGCGGCCCGGTCGTACCACTGCGTCGTGAGCTTGATGCCCGCGGAGGCGTTCCCCACCACCCGCGCCGAGGCGTACACGGTCGCGCCGACCCCCTTGAGCGCGCTCGCGGAGATGGTGACCGAGCGGACTCCAGAGGTTGCCCCGGGCACCCGGAGTCCCGTCCGGACGGCCTTTCCCGGTGGCCGGGAAAACGCCCTCCCGGCGCCGGATGCGGGCCGTCTAGCCTCGCCGCACCGAACCGGCCCCCCGCACGCAAGGACCCGCACATGCTCTCGGACCGCCACCGGCTCCACGTCGCGCAGCAGCTGCGATCCGCCGAGCACGGGCGGACGCCCGTCGCACCGCTCGGCGCCCGCTTCCCGGGGATCGACACCGAGGACGCCTACGAGATCCAGCTCCTCAACATCCGCCACCGCCTCGCGGTCGGCGACCGCGTCACCGGGCACAAGGTCGGGCTGTCGTCCCCCGTCATGCAGGCCATGATGGGCGTCGACGAACCCGACTACGGGCACCTGCTGCACTCCATGGAGCTGCACGAGGACACCCCGGTGCCCGCAGCCGCGTACTGCGCGCCGCGCGTCGAGGTCGAGGTCGGCTTCGTGCTCGGCGCCGACCTCCCCGGCGAGGGCTGCACGGTCACCGACGTCCTGGCCGCCACCGAGCGGGTCGTCCCGGCCCTGGAGCTCATCGACAGCCGGATCGCAGACTGGCGGATCACCATCGCCGACACCATCGCCGACAACGCCTCCTCCGCCGGATACGTCATCGGCGAGGGCCGCGACCCGCGCGAGCTGGACCTCAAAGCCGTCGACGCCACCCTGACCAGCGGATCCGACACCCTGGCGAGCGGCCGCAGCGACGCCGTGCTCGGCGATCCGGCCGCCTCCGTCGCCTGGCTGGCCCGTACCGTCGCCCGCTTCGGGGTCCAGCTCCGCAAGGGCCACCTCATCCTGCCCGGGTCCTGCACCCGCGCCGTGGACGTGGCCGCCGGGCGGACGTACACCGCCGACTTCACCGGGCTCGGCCCGGTGTCCCTCTCCTTCTCCTGAGGTGATCACGATCAGTACGACCCCGCAGACGAAAGCGCAGACGAAAGCGACCGCCGCCATCGTCGGCTCCGGGAACATCGGGACCGACCTGCTCTACAAGCTCCTGCGCTCCCCGCACATAGAACCCCGCTGGATGATCGGCGTGGACCCCGACAGCGAGGGCCTGGCCCGCGCCCGCCGCGCCGGACTCGAAGCCTCCCACGAGGGAGTGGACTGGCTGCTGGCCCAGGACGAGCTGCCGGACCTGGTCTTCGAGGCCACCTCCGCCTGCGTGCACCGCTCCAACGCCCCGCGCTACGCCGAACTCGCCATCAAGGCCGTCGACCTGACCCCCGCCGCCGTCGGCCCCGCCGTCGTCCCGCCCGCGAACCTGACCGCCCACCTCGACCGGGCCAACGTCAACATGATCACCTGCGGCGGCCAGGCCACCATCCCCATGGTGTACGCCGTCTCCCGCGTGGTCCCCGTCGCCTACGCGGAGATCGTCGCCTCGGTGGCCTCCGTCTCGGCCGGCCCCGGCACCCGCGCCAACATCGACGAGTTCACCCGTACCACCTCCCGGGGCATCGAGGAGATCGGCGGCGCCGCCCGCGGCAAGGCCGTCATCATCCTCAACCCCGCCGATCCGCCCGTCATCATGCGCGACACCGTCTTCTGCGCGATCCCGGCCGACGCAGACCGCGAGGCCATCGCGGCCTCCGTCAAACAGGTCGCCGAGGACGTGGCCTCGTACGTACCCGGCTACCGGCTGCGCACCGAGCCGCAGTTCGACGACCCCTCCCCGCTCAACGGGGGCATGGCCCGGGTCGCGATCTTCCTGGAGGTGGAGGGCGCCGGCGACTACCTGCCGCCCTACGCCGGAAACCTCGACATCATGACCGCCGCCGCCACCAAGGTCGGCGAGGAGTTCGCGAAGGGACTGCAGAAATGACGGACCACCCGAGCCACTCGCGCTACTCGGCCACTCTCGACATCCGGATCACCGACTCCTCCCTGCGCGACGGCTCGCACGCCAAGCGCCACCAGTTCACGGGCCAGGACGTACGGTCGATCGTCTCCGCGCTCGACGACGCGGGGGTCCCCGTCATCGAGGTCACGCACGGCGACGGACTCGGCGGGTCCTCCTTCAACTACGGCTTCTCCAAGACCCCCGAGCAGGAGCTCATCAAGATCGCCGCCGAGACGGCGCGCCACGCGAAGATCGCCTTCCTGATGCTTCCGGGCCTCGGCGTGAAGGACGACATCCGCGCCGCCCACGGCAACGGCGGAGAGATCTGCCGGATCGCCACCCACTGCACCGAGGCCGACATCTCCGTCCAGCACTTCGGACTCGCCCGCGAGATGGGCCTGGAGACCGTCGGCTTCCTGATGATGGCCCACTCCACCACCCCCGAGAACCTGGCCCGCCAAGCCCGGATCATGGCCGACGCCGGCTGCCAGTGCGTGTACGTGGTCGACTCGGCCGGCGCCATGGTCATGGACGAGGTCACCGACCGGGTCGCGGCGCTCGTCGCCGAGCTCGGCACCGACGCCCAGGTCGGCTTCCACGGCCACGAGAACCTCGGCCTGGGCGTGGGCAATTCGGTCGCCGCCGTCCGCGCCGGCGCGCTCCAGATCGACGGTTCCACCCGGCGCCTCGGCGCGGGAGCCGGGAACACGCCCGTCGAGGCCTTCGCCGCCGTCTGCCGGAAGATGGGCATCCGCACCGGCATCGACGTCCTGAAGATCATCGACGCGGCCGAGGACGTGGTCCGCCCCGTCATGGAAGACGAGTGCACCCTCGACCGCATGGCCCTGCTCATGGGCCACGCCGGCGTCTACTCCAGCTTCCTCAAGCACGCCTACCGCCAGGCCGAGCGCTACGGGGTCTCCGGCGCCCAGATCCTCCTGCGCGCGGGCGAACGCC
Source organism: Streptomyces sp. NPDC058289 (assembly GCF_042880975.1). NCBI lineage: Bacteria > Bacillati > Actinomycetota > Actinomycetes > Kitasatosporales > Streptomycetaceae > Streptomyces > Streptomyces sp. NPDC058289. Next base: position 18,507 of record NZ_JBHVYI010000102.1, on the reverse strand, counting down.
GACTCGTCGGCGGCCAGGAGGACCAGCTCATCGACATCGCGGTCGAACTCGCCGCCGAAGCGCGCTAGTCACCCCCCATCACACCCACAACGAAGTGGAGGGCCACCCCATGGCCGAAACGACCGCAGTCGACGAAGCGCCCCGCGTCATCGAAGCCGCCGCCGTACCCGCGAGGTTCGCCCGCGGCTGGCACTGCCTCGGCCTCGCCGCCGCCTTCCGGGACGGAACCCCGCACGAGGTCCAGGCGTTCGGCACGAAGCTCGTCGTCTTCCAAGGCGCCGACACCGGGGGGCTGAGCGTCCTGAACGCCTACTGCCCCCACATGGGCGGCAACCTCGCCCACGGCACCGTCAAGGGCGACACCGTCGCCTGCCCCTTCCACGACTGGCGCTGGTCCGGAGACGGCCGCTGCGCCGCGATCCCCTACGCCCGGCGGGTCCCGCCGCGCGCCAGGACCCGCGCCTGGACCTCTCTCGAACGCAACGGCCAGCTCTACGTCTGGCACGACCCGGAGGGCAACCCGCCGCCGCCCGAGGTCACGATCCCCGTCATCGAGGGCGTCGGCGACCCCGAGTGGAGCGACTGGAGCTGGAACTTCCTGCGCGTCGAGAACTCCAACTGTCGCGAGATCGTCGACAACGTCGTCGACATGGCGCACTTCTACTACGTGCACTATGCCTTTCCGCACTACTTCAAGAACGTCTTCGACGGACACGTCGCCACCCAGTACATGGAGTCCACCCCGCGCGGCGACGTGGACCTCGGCACCCTCTCCACCGGCGGCGGCCTGCGCTCGGACGCTTCGTACCACGGCCCCTCGTACATGATCGACAAGCTGTGGAGCGACATCGGCGGCGGCGTCGAACTCGAATCCGTCCTCATCAACTGCCATTACCCGATCGACGAGAACAGCTTCGTGCTCATGTACGGGACCATCGTCAAGAAGCTCCCCGGCATGACCGACGAACAGGCCGCCGAGGCCGCCCGCCTCACCTCCGAGGGCCTCGCCGTCGGCTTCGAGCAGGACGTCGAGATCTGGAAGAACAAGACCCGCATCGACAACCCCCTCCTCACCGAGGAGGACGGCCCCGTCTACCAGCTCCGCCGCTGGTACGAGCAGTTCTACGTGGACGCCGCCGACGTCAAGGACGAGATGGTCCGCCGCTTCGAGTTCGAGATCGACACCGCCCGTGCCACCGCCGCCTGGAAGGCCGAGGTCGCCGAGAACCTCGCCCGCCGCGCGGCCGGGACCCCGTGATGACCCCCGTCGCGTGCGGGGAGTGCGCCGCCGTGGTGCTGTGCGAGAAGTTCAGCCCCGCACACACCCAGGTCCAGTGGACCGAGGAGGCCGGAGCGGTCTGCCCGCGCATCGCGGCCGAGGTCGCGGCGGGCCGGCCCAGCGCCCGCGTCCGCTCCTGCGAGGCCCTGCGCGCGGGCATCGAGGCCGCCGTCCTGGCGGGCCGCCTGGAGGTGCCGGCCGATGTCTGACACCGACGGTCGTACGAAGTCCCGCGCCGCGGGGGTACGGAGCCCGGCCCCGGCTCCCGCCCGGGGCGGAGCCGCCGGCAGGCTGCTGGTCCGCGTCACGGACCGGATCCAGGAGACCCCCGAGGCGGTCTCCCTCGTACTCGACGCGGAACTCCCGTACCGCCCCGGACAGTTCCTGACCGTGCGGCTTCCCCCGTCGAGCGGGGCGGGCGGCGAGGCCCGCTGCTACTCCCTGGCCGGCTCCCCGCACGCCGGGGACCCGCTGCGCATCACCGTCAAACGGGTCCCCGGCGGCGTCGGCTCCGGCTGGCTGTGCCAGGACGTGCGCATCGGCGACGAGCTGGAAATCCTGCTCCCCGCCGGCACCTTCACCCCGCCCGACCTGGACCGGGACCTGCTGCTGGTGGCGGGGGGCAGCGGGATCACCCCGGTGCTCTCCGTCGCGAAGTCGGCGCTGGTGGCCGGCGGGGGCCACGTCGCCCTGGTGTACGCCAACCGCGACCCCGGCTCGGTGATCTTCCGCGACGAGCTGTGGGGGCTCGCCGAGGAACACCCCGGGCGGCTCACCGTCGTGCACTGGCTGGAAACCCTCCAGGGACTGCCGACCGCCCCGCAGCTGGGCCCGCTCGTGGCCCCGTACGCGACCCGCGAGACCTACCTGTGCGGGCCCGCTCCGCTGATGGACGCGGCGGAGACGGCGGTGCGGGCCTCGGGCGGCCAGGGCCGGTCGATCCACCGGGAGCGGTACTTCTCCCTGAGCGGGGACGTCTTCGCCCCGGCGGTGGCGGCCCCGGACCCGGGTGCCGGGAGCATGACCCTGCCACCCCGCGCGGCGGGGGGCGAGCAGGACACCGCCCCCGCAGGCGGCGCCACCGCCGAGGTGGAGTTCGAGGGGGTCGTGCACACCGTGGACTGGCCCGCCGGGACCCCGCTGCTCGACGTCCTGCTCGCCTCGGGCGTCTCCGCCCCGTACTCCTGCCGCGAGGGCGCTTGCAGCGCCTGCTGCTGCCGGGTGCTGGAGGGCGAGGTCAAGATGGTCCGCAACGAGGTCCTGGCCCCCGAGGACCTGGCCGACGGCTACGTCCTGGCCTGCCAGGCCCTGCCGCTCGGCGACCGCATCCGCATCAGCTACGACGGCTGAACGACGCCGCCGGACGACCTCGCCACTGGATCCCTGCCGCTGGATCCCTGCCGCTGGACGCCCCTGCCGCTGGACGACTCCGCCGACGGCCCCGACGAACGACCGCGCCGAACGACCGCGGGCCCGGCCCCCTGGCGAGGGGTCGGGCCCGAAGTCGTTCACTCGTGCGTTGGGGTACCACTACCCACTACATCCACTCGCTGAACCGCAGCCACCCCATCATGTTGTCCATCGCCTGCGCCGAGACCGCCGGCTCCAGGTCCCGCGCCGGCGCGACAGCCGCCCGCCCCGGCCGGCCCGGCCCGTACAGCTCCCGCCACACCGACCGCGCGCAGGCCAGTACCGCCGGCGCGAGGCGGGCCGTTTCCCGGTCGCCCCGGCAGGAGGACACCGACACGGCCGCCACGGCCCGCCCGGCGCCCCGCAGCGGAGCGGCCACGCAGGAGATGCCCCGGAAGCTCTCCTCCCGGTCGTACGCCACCCCGCGCTCGCGGACCGCCGCCAGCTCCGAACGCAGCGCCAGCGGCCGGATCAGGGTGCGCGCGGTGCGCGGGCGCAGCCCCTGCGCGAGGACGTGCTCCACCGCGGCGGGATCACTGAAGGCGAGGATCGCCTTCCCCGCGGCCGTGCAGTACGCCGGCATCCTTCCACCGACCCGCGAGGGCACCGTGGTGGCCTCCGAGCCGCCGATCCGCTCCAGGCACACCACCTCGGCCCCGTCGAGCACCGACAGGTGCACGACCCGGCCCGTCTGCTCGTGCAGCGCGTGCAGCAACGGCAGCGCGGCCCGGCGCAGCCGGTTGTGGTGGGAGGCGAGCGCGCCCAGCTCCAGCATGCGCATGCCCATGCGGTAGTCCCGGCCCTCGCGGTCCAGCCAGCGCAACTGCACCAGCTGGTCGAGGATCCGGTGGGCGGAAGAACGTGGGATTCCGGAGCGGCGCACGACCTCGGTGAGCGACAGCCGCGGCTGTGGACCTTCGAAGGCGCCCAGCACCTTCGCGGCCTTCTCCAGCAGCGAAAGCGGTGCGAGCTCGGTCTCCACGACCTGCTCCATGGCCTGGTCAAGCACGAGAAAACCCCCTGCGTGAGGCGTTGGGGCGACCCTGCCACGCGCCCCCGTCCGGAGGGAAGCACCCGGAGGGGCCTATTTCATTCAGTAATACTTCAAGTAGTCGTTTCAGGGAGTTCCGAGGAGTTCGGACGAGCTTCCCGCTCAGCGGGAACAGCTCGTTCCGCGCCCGGAGCACCCCGGCGTACGTTCCTCGCCATCGATCCAGAAATCGATCCCGAACACCCGAAGATCCTTGATCTGAGAAGGGGACACCATGAGTGACGAAGAGGTCCTCGCAGCGGTCCGCGCCCTCGCCCCCGCCCTCCGCGAACGCAGCGCAGAGGCCGAAAGCCTGCGCAAAGTCCCCGAGGCGAGCATCAAGGAACTCGCCGCCACCGGCTTCTTCCGGCTGCTCCAGCCCAAGGCCCACGGCGGGTACGCCGCCGACCCCGCCCTCTTCTACGCCGCAGTCAAGGACATAGCCAAGGCCTGCGGCTCCACCGGCTGGGTCGCCTCCGTCGTCGGCGTCCACCCCTGGCACATAGCCCTCTACGACCCCCGCGCCCAGGAAGAGGTCTGGGGCCAGGACCGCGACACGCGGATCTGCTCCTCCTACGCCCCCACCGGCAAGGTCACCCCCGTCGACGGAGGCTTCACCCTCAGCGGCCGCTGGCACTTCTCCTCCGGCTGCGACCACACCGACTGGGCCCTGCTCGGCGGACTGGTCACCGACGCCGAAGGCCGCCCCGTCGACATGCGGACCTTCCTGATCCCGCGGTCCCAGTACCGCATCGACGAGGTCTGGGACACCGTCGGCCTGCGCGGCTCCGGCTCCAACGACATCGTCGTCGAGGAGGTGTTCGTCCCCGAACACCGCGCCCTCAGCTTCGGCCCCGTCACCGCCCTCCAGGTACCCGGCCACCGCCTCAACCCCGAGCCGCTCTACCGGCTCCCCTACGCCTCCGTCTTCACCACCACCATCTCCACCCCCATCGTCGGCATCGCCGAAGGCGCCTACGAGGACTACGTCGCCGCGACCCGCGAACGCTTCCGCATCTCCTACGGACAGCAGGTCGCCGAGGACCCCTTCGCCCAGGTCCGCATCGCCCGCGCCGCCAGCGACATCGACGCCTCCTGGCTCCAGCTCCAGCGCAACGTCTCCGAGCTCTACGCCCTCGCCGAACGCGGCGAGGAGCTCCCCACACCGCTGCGCACCCGAGCCCGCCGCGACCAGGTCCTCGCCACCGAGCGCTGCGTCGCCGCCGTCGACCTCCTCATGGAGAACGCGGGCGGCAGCGCCATGCGCACCGGCCCCAACCCCGTCCAGCGCGCCTGGCGCGACGTCCACACCGGCCGCGGCCACGCCGCCAACGACCCGGAGCGGGCCCTGGTCCTGTTCGGACAGGGCGCCCTCGGCCTCGACATCCAGGACACGATGCTGTGAGCGCGCAGGTACTCACGTACGAGAACACCTCCCGCACCGCCAAGGCCGGCGGGATGACCCTGCACTACCACGAGGCCGGCCCGCTCGACGGGCCCGAGGGATCCGACGCACCCGTCGTGATCATGCTGCACGGCGGCGGGCCCGGCGCCTCCGGCTGGTCCAACTTCGGCGGCAACCTGCCCCACTTCGCCGAACGATTCCGCACCCTGCTCGTCGACCAGCCCTGCTACGGCCGCTCCGACAAGCCGGAACCCGACCGCGACTACTTCGGCTTCAGCGCGAACGCCGTCCTCGCCCTCATGGACGGACTCGGCATCGAGCGGGCGCACTTCATCGGCAACTCCCTCGGCGGAGGCACCGCCACCCGACTCGTCCTGGACCACCCCGAACGCGTCGACAAGCTCCTGCTCATGGGCCCCGGCGGGATCTCCCTCAACCTCTTCTCCGCCGACCCCACCGAAGGCATCAAGCGGCTCTTCGAGTTCAGCCTCGCCCCCGAGCCCACCCGCGAGCAGATGCGGACCTTCCTCACCACCCTCGCCCACGACCCGGCGATCGTCACCGACGCCCTCGTCGAGGAGCGCTACGCCCAGGCCACCGACCCCGAAGCCAGGCTCGGCAACGCCCGCATGGGCGCCTCCTTCGCCAAGTGGCCCGAGGCCGCCATGCTCTGGCGCGAAGCGCACCGCATCAGCCGCCCCGTCCTGCTGACCTGGGGCCGCGAGGACCGCGTCAACCCGGTCGACGGCGCCTTCCTCGCGCTGAAGACCATCCCCGATGCCCGTCTGCACGTCTTCCCGCACTGCGGGCACTGGGCGCAGACCGAGGCCGCCGACGAGTTCAACCGCCTCGCCACCGACTTCTTCCTGCACTGATCCGTGCGCTGAACCCAGCACTGATTCCAGCACCGATCCCCGCACCGATCCCCGCACTGATCCCCGCACTGATCCCCGCACTGATCCCCGCACTGATCCCCGCACTGATCCCACCGAGGAGTTCCCGCATGGACATCCGCGCACTCGGCTACCTCCGCATCGAGACCGCAGACCTCGCCGCCTGGCGCACCTACGTCCTCGACATCCTCGGCATGGCCGAAGCCGCAGGCACCACGGGCACCCGCCTGGACGTCCGCATCGACGACCGCACGCACCGCTTCCAGTTCGTCGCCGGCGCCCAGGACCGGTTGCTCGCCGCCGGCTTCGAGGTCGCGAACGCCCGCGCCCTCGAAGACGCCGCCGCCGCACTGGAGCGCGCCGGCCACCCCGTCAAGCACGGCGACGCCGAGACCCTCGCCGACCGCCGGGTCCAGGGACTCATCCACTGCCAGGACCCCAGCGGCAACCCCCTGGAGATCTACTGGGGCCAGGCCCAGGACCACACCCCGCTCGCAGCCCGGTACGGCAACCGGTTCGTCACCGGCGGCCGCGAGGGGAGCCTCGGCCTCGGCCACGTCGTCCTGCCCGCCGCCGACACCGGGGCCACCCTCGACTTCTACGAGAACCTCCTCGGCTTCCAACTGCGCGACTCGATGCGGCTGCCCCCGGTCGCCGTCCCCACCGGCAAGCCCGGCCAGGACTTCTACTGGATGCACTTCCTCAGCCCCAACCGCCGCCACCACAGCCTCGGGCTCTACCCCGGCGCACTGCCGCCCGGCATCGTGCACTTCATGGTCGAGCTGGAAACCCTCGACGACGTCGGCTACTGCCTCGACCGCATGAACGCGGCGGGCATCCCCATCGCCTCCACCCTCGGCCGGCACTCCAACGACCACATGGTCTCCTTCTACGCCCAGGCCCCCGGCGGCTTCCAGGTCGAGTACGGCTGGGACGGCCTGCTCGTCGACCCCGCCACCTGGACCGCGAAGGAGATCACCGCGGACAGCTTCTGGGGCCACCAGTGGAACGGCTGACCGGCCCCGCCGCCGACGCGCTCGACGCGGCAGCCCCGGTGGCCCCGGCAGCCCCGGTCGATCCCGCCGCCTTCCGCGAGGTCCTCGGCGCCTTCGCCTCCGGCATCACCGTCGTCGCGGCCGTCGCGGACGACGGCCGCCCGGCCGGGCTGGCCTGCCAGTCCTTCGCCTCCCTCTCCCTCGACCCGCCGCTGGTCCTGCTCTGCGTGGGCAAGGGCTCCTCCAGCTGGCCCAAGGTCCGCGCCGCCGGTCGCTTCGGCGTCAGCATCCTCGCCGAGGAGCAGCGCACCGTGTGCGAGGCCCTCGGCCGCCGCGGCGAGGACAAGTTCGCCGACGTCGACTGGGAACTCTCCGCCCACGGAGCCGTCCGCGTCAGCGGCGCCCTCGCCACCGTCGACTGCGCCCTCGAAGAGGTCCACGAGGCGGGCGACCACTACCTCGTCACCGCCCGGGTCCTCGAACTGAGCGCCCGCGACGGCGGATCACCCCTCCTCTACTACCGCAGCGACTACGCCACGGGAGCCTTCGGATGACCACCGAGCACCTCACCGAGTACTCCTACGACGTGGTGGTCGTCGGCTCCGGCGCCGCCGGATTCGCCGCCGCCGTCACCGCCCGACTGCGGGGCCTGAGCGTCCTCGTCGTGGAGAAGACCGACACCTACGGGGGTTCCACCGCCCTGTCCGGCGGCGCGATCTGGGTCCCCGGCAACTTCCACCTCGACCGCGCCGGCCTCGCCGACACCCGCGAGAAGGCCCGCGCCTACCTCGACGCCACCGTCGGCGACCGGGTACCGGCCGCGCGCAAGGACGCGTACCTCAGCCACGGGCCGCGCATGGTCAAAGAGTTCCACGACCGCACCGAGATCCGCTTCATGTACACCCCCGGCTACTCGGACTACTTCCCCGAAGCCCAGGGCGGCATGGCGCAGGGCCGCTCCATCGAACCGTGCATCGTCGACTTCAAACGGCTCGGCGCGCTCGGCGCCTCCATGCGCCGCGCCGGACTGCCCACGTACGGGCTGACCATGACCTCGTACGACTTCCGCTTCCTGAACATGGTCAGCCGCACCTGGGCGGGCAAGAAGACCTCCCTCAAGGTCGGCCTGCGCGCCGTCAAGGCGCTGGCCACCGGCCGCAAGCTGCTCTCCCTCGGCGAGGCGCTCGTCGCCCGCATGCGGCTCTCCCTGGACGCGCTCGGCGGCGAACTGTGGCTGTCCGCGCCCCTGACCGGCCTGGTCACGGACCCGGCCGGCCGGGTGACCGGCGTACGGGTCCTGCGCGCCGGGCGCGAAGTGACCGTAGCGGCGCGGGGCGGGGTGGTGCTGGCCTCGGGCGGGTTCTCGCACGACCAGGCACGGCGCGAGAAGCACCTGCCCGCGCCCACGTCCACGGCCTGGACGCACGCCGCGGAGGGCCAGACCGGCGACGCCCTGAAGCTCGGTGAGGAACTGGGGGCCGCCACCGATCTGCTGGACAAGGTCTGGGGCGCGCCGTCGGTGTGCCCGCCGGGGGAGAAGCCCTTCTTCCTCGTCGCCGACCGGGGCATCCCCGGCATGGTCATCGTCAACGAGGCGGGGGAGCGCTACGCCAACGAGGCCCTGCCGTACCACGCGTTCGTGGACCGGATGTACGCCGCCGACCGGCCCGACGCCAGGACGGTGCCGTCCTGGCTGATCCTGGACGCCCGCTCCAAGGCCCGGTACATCTTCGCCGGCCTCTTCCCCGGGCAACCCTTCCCCAGGAAGTGGCTGGAGAGCGGCTTCCTGAAGAAGGCCGACACCGTGGAGGACTTGGCCCGGCAGATCTCCGCCCCCGGCCTGCCCGGCGCGATCAGCCGTTTCAACTCCTTCGCCGAGGTGGGCACCGACAAGGACTTCGGGCGCGGCGAGAGCGTCTACGACCGCTACTACGGCGACCCGACCCTGCCCAACCCGAACCTGGCGCCGATCGAGAAGGGCCCCTTCTACGCGGTCCCCGTGCACCCGGGGGACATCGGCACCAAGGGCGGCCTCGTGACGGACACCGACGGCCGGGTGCTCCGCGAGGACTCCACCCCGATCCCGGGCCTCTACGCCTGCGGCAACTGCTCGGCGGCGGTGATGGGGGAGACCTACCCCGGGCCGGGCGCGACGATCGGCCCCGCCATGGCCTTCGGCTGGGCCGCCGTCAACGCGATCGCCGCCGGGCTGGACTGACGTCCTGGGCCGGCGGGCACGGCTAGGAGAGCTTGCCGCCGTAGTCCGGCAGCTTGACGGTGCGCTCGGCGTGGCCGCCGACCAGGTCGCTCTGGTTGTTGCCGATGTTGGCGATGATCGTGTAGCCGCGCGCTTCGATCTCCGCCCGCTTGGCCGTCTTGTAGGCGCTGACCTCGCCGAACAGCGCGGGCAGATCGCGGACGTAGAGGCCCGAGACGGGGTAGCCGACCGCCTTGAGGTTGCGCTCGGTGAGGGAGTACACGATCCCCGGGCGGGCGGTGACGAAGAAGATCGCGACCCCGCGGTCGTTCGCGTACCGGGTCAGGTCGCGGACCTGGGCGATCGCGGGGGTCGGGAAGGTCCAGAACCAGTGGAAGTCCGTCTCCAGCGACGAGTTGTCGATGTCGAGGACGATCGCCGGCTTCTCACCGGCCGGCGCGGCGGCGATGCGCTGCTCGATGCCGGGGCGGGCCGCATCGATGACGGCGGAGACGTCGCGCTGCCAGGTGGCGTAGTCGATGCCCAGGATCGCCGCGTTGCCGCCGGGCGCGGAGGCCGTGACGGCGGTGACGGCCGCGACGGGCGTCCGGGCGGGGGCCGCCTGGGCGGTGGCGGCCGGAACCAGGGCCAGGACGGCTGCGGCTACGGCCACTGCGGCGGCAGTGGTACGGGTGCTGCGCATGGGGGACGCTCCTCGATCACATGTTGGCATGTACGTGACCAGGCTGGAGATCGTCCGCCCTCCTGTCTACTGGCTGGTAAGTAACTTTTCATGGACGGGTGATGAACCTCCGTCACGGTGCGCGGTGCGCGGGGGCGCGGGTCGTGCATGGCACATCGCGTCAGGTGTCGCAGTCCAGCACCGTGTGACACAGCCCGCAGCGGGCCCGGACCGGCCCGTGGTGGGCCGGCAGCCGCAGCCGCTGTCCGCACACCGGGCACGGGAAGCTCACCCGCAGCCCGCCCGCGTGCACCTCGAAGCCGTACGCCGCCCCGGGCGCGGCGGCTCCGGTCCGGCGGGCCGCCGCGTACCGCAGCCGCTCCGTCCGACCCGCGGCCGCCAGGGGGGCCCGGCGCAGGTCCCGGTCGGCTCGGGCGCGGCCGCGCACGTACGCCTCGTAGGCCTGCGGGCTGGTGAACCACGCGGAGAGGTCCTCGCCGCCGAGGAACCGGCCGCGCTTGGCGAGGACGTAGCCGAACTCCTCCGGCGTGAGGTAGCCGAGCTTCTGGTGGGTGAGCTCGTCCTCCCGGTAGGCGTCGAGCAGCAGCCAGCCGGCGCCGAGGTAGGCGGCGGCGGTGTCGGTGAGGATCTCGTTGTCGGGGGTGGTGGGGAAGTGCAGGTCCAGCCGATGCAGCAGTACGTGCGTGACCTCGTGGGCGAGGGCGGCCGCCAGATCGCGGCGGTGGACGCGGAAGCGGTCGTGGACCTCGACGAAGTACTCGGGCCCGGCGGTCAGTTCCACGGTCGCCGCCTCCTCCATCGCCCGGAAGCCCACGATCAGGCGCGCGTCGGGCAGTCGCAGGGCGCGGACCATCGCGGAAGCCACCCGGTGGGCGCCCGGGTACAGGTCCTCGGAGGCGGGGAAGGCTGCGTCGGCGGGGGCGAAGGGGGTGTCGTAGGCGCGGATCCCGTCGGCGGACAGCCGTCGGAACAGTGCGGTGACGGCCGCGCGGACCGTCTCCAGGTGCGGAAATCCGTGCTCGATCGGGCTGCTCCGCCGCCCGTTGTGCGTCATGGGGGCCCTCCGGCCGGAAGTTGTCCGAAAACGCGTTCTTGATGGCCTCCGCGAAGGGGGTGTGTCATGTCCCCGTCACCCAGGCGGCTCAACCCGCCCGCCATGGACTGACGCGCACGGCCCAACCCCCCACGAAAGGCAGTGTGTCGACTGTGTCCAGCCTCGTCACCACCCTCAAGCGCGCCCTCGCCGTCGGAGCGGTGGCCCTCGCGGCCGTCAGCCTCCAGCCCGGCACCGCAACCGCCGGCACGGCGCCCGTGGTCGGCGGAACCCGCGCCGCCCAGGGAGAGTTCCCCTTCATGGTCCGGCTCTCCATGGGCTGCGGCGGCGCCCTCTACACCCAGCAGATCGTGCTCACCGCCGCCCACTGCGTGGGCAGCTCCGGCAACAACACCTCCATCACCGCCACCGCCGGAGTCGTCGACCTCAACAGCTCCAGCGCCATCAAGGTCAAGTCCACCAAGGTGCTCCGGGCCCCCGGCTACAACGGCACGGGCAAGGACTGGGCCCTGATCAAGCTCGCGAAGCCGATCAACCTGCCCACCCTCAAGATCGCCGACACCAAGGCCTACGACAACGGCACCTTCACCGTCGCAGGCTGGGGCGCCACCCGCGAAGGCGGAGGCCAGCAGCGCTACCTGCAGAAGGCCACCGTCCCCTTCGTCTCCGACGCCTCCTGCCAGGCCTCCTACGGCAGCTCGCTCGTGCCCGCCGAGGAGATCTGCGCCGGATTCGACGAAGGCGGAGTCGACACCTGCCAGGGTGACTCCGGCGGCCCCATGTTCCGCCGGGACAACGCGAACGCCTGGATCCAGGTCGGCATAGTCAGCTGGGGCGAGGGCTGTGCACGCCCCGACTACCCCGGCGTCTACACGGAGGTCTCCACCTTCGCGGCGGCGATCAAGAGCGCGGCCGCCACCCTCTGACCGACCCCGGGTCCTGTCGCCCTCCTCCTCCCGGCCCATCCGGCAGGGGCCGGAAGAATGAGGCGCGATGCCCCACATGTCCGTAAGGTCGACCGCAGTACCGTGAGGCCGGAACGATGCCGTTCCGGCCTTGCGGCATGCTCCCGGCGGTCTGCTGTGCGGTTGCGGGCCGAGGCGCCCGCAGGTCCCATGGAGAGATCCCACCGGGTGGGAATGCCGGGGAAGCCGGGACGGCACAGGCAACGGGCGACAGTGGGGCAGGCGACGCATGGCGATCAGAGTGATCATCGCGGACGACCAGGAGATGGTCAGGACCGGCTTCCGGATGATCCTCGAAAGCCAGCCGGACATCGAGGTGGTCGCCGACGTCGAAGACGGCGAAGCGGCCCTCGCAGCCGTCGCCGAACACCGGCCCGACGTCCTGCTCCTCGACATCCGCATGCCCAAACTCGACGGACTCGAAGTCACCCGCCGACTCTCCGGCCGTGAAACCCCCCGCATCGTCATCGTCACCACCTTCGACCTCGACGAGTACGTCCACGCGGCGCTCCAGGGCGGAGCGTCCGGCTTCCTCCTCAAAGACGCGAGCCCGGCCATGCTGGTTGAAGCGGTGCGGGCGGCAGCCGTCGGAGACTCCCTCGTCTCACCCGCCATCACCGTACGGTTGCTGCGCGAAATGGCCCACCGCACCCCGGCCGCCGCCGCAGCCGCCCGCCGCCCGGCGGAGCCCCTGACGGACCGGGAACGCGAGGTCGTACGCTGCCTCGCGCGCGGGCTGACCAACGCCGAGATCGCCGGGGAACTCTTCGTCTCCCTCTCCACGGTCAAGACCCACCTGGCCAACGTCCAGGCCAAACTGGACGCCCGCAACCGCGTCGAAATCGCCGCCTGGGCCTGGGAAAGCGGCCTGGCAGGCACCCCGGCGTGACCCACCCCCACCCCCCGAACGACTCCCACGGCCACAGGACCGCCCCGGGCCGGAACCATCCCCGCCACCGCTCGGGCATCCCCGGGCAGAACCTGCCCCGCCACCGTTCGGGCGCCGCCGGGCAAAATCAGCCTCGCCGGCGTTTGAGGCGCGGGGTCTGGGGCGGCGCCCCAGGAAGCCGGCGCACGCCGTTCCCGACGGCACCGGCCACCACGGGTACGGGCGGCGCCCGGCCGAACCTCGGTCTCCACCTGAGCCGAAGCCCCCACACCTCCGGCGGAGCCGCCCGGCCCACGGGCGGAGCCACCCGCATGGAGCCCCGTACCACCGGCGGAGCCACCCGCATGGAGCCCCGTACCACCGGCGGAGCCGACCGGCCCCCGGGGGTGGCCGCCTCGACGGAGCCCCGCACCACCGGCGGAGCCACCCGCATGCTCCGGGCCACCGCATGAGCCCCCTGGGGCCATGGGCCCGCCGCCACCCCTACGCCGCGGACTGGATCCGCATCATCCTCTCGCTCACCCTCCTCTCCCTCGTCACCTTCGAGGGCGTAGTCCTCGCCCGCCAACCCAGCACCCCGCACGCCGCCGTCTGGGTGTCGGGCATCCTCGTCTGCCTCAGCGCCGCGCCTTGGCCGGGCATCCCGCTCCTCGCCCGCGCCTGGTTCGCCTCCGCCGTCACCTGGACCGTCACCCTCGCCCTGTTCTTCAGCAACCTCCCCCTCGTCGTCTGGGGCGGCGGCGAGGCCGTCGCCCTGCTCGTCCTCCTCACCCAGGTCCTGCTCCGCGCCCCCGCCCGCACCGCCGCAGTCCTCGGCCCCCTCCTCGCCCTCGGCTCCATGGCCGCGCCCGTCCGCGACGCGGACCCGGGCCGCTTCACGCTGCTCTTCTCCGTGCTCGCCGTCGTCGTCACCGCGTACTCCCTGCTCATGCGCCTGCAGTCCGTCCAGCGGGTCCGCGAACTGCGCGCCGTACGCAGCGCCGAGCGGCTGGAACTGGCCCGCGAGCTCCACGACCTCGTCGCCCACCACGTGACGGGGATCGTCGTCGAGGCGCGGGCCGCCCGCTACACCAAGGTCTCCGCGGAACGCGCCGGCGAGATCTTCGGCCGCATCGAGACCGCCGGAGACGAGGCGCTCGGCTCCATGCGCCGCCTGGTCAAGATCCTCCGCGAGGGCGCCGCGGACGTCGACCCGGAGACGGGCAAGAGCGCCGGCCAGGCAGGCTCCGCAGGTACGGCCCCCGTCGCCGGCCTCCGGGACATCCGCGGGCTGACGGAACGGTTCGCCGCCACCGGCCCGCCCGTGGTCCTCTACGTGGAGGAGGGTCTGGAGGCCCGGCTCCCCGCCGACGTCGCCGCCACCGCCCACCGCATCGTCCTCGAAGCCCTCACCAACATCGGCAAGCACGCCGCCACCGCCACCGCCGTACGGGTCGGCCTGCGCACCGTCCCGGCCGGCCTGGAAGTCCGGATCGCCGACGACGGCGGCCGTCCCGCGAAACTCTCCGAGAACGCCCGCGGTGGCGGCTACGGCCTCGTCGGCATGGCCGAACGCGCCGAAGCCCTCGGCGGCTCCCTCACCGCCGGCCCCGCCCCCGAAGGCGGCTGGCTGGTCACGGCGCTCCTGCCTCTCTGATGCCCCTCTAACACGCACCCACTTGTCGATTATCGATATGGTCCGCTAGTCTCTGGCATATCGAAAATCGATAGGGGGGAACGCGATGAACACGCGATTCACGAAGATCCTGGCCTCACTGACCTTTGCGCTGGCGATCCTCTGGGGACTCACCTTCATCGGCACGGCCGTCTCGCACCTGGGCGACGACGGGGCGGTCTGCGTGAAGACCGGCTTCTGGGCCAACGCCACACTGGAGGGCGGCCTGCCGGTCGGCCAGGGCGTGGAGGCATCCAGCAGCACCACACGGCTCTGCCAGAACAACCCCTCCACGGCACAGCGCGCCGCCGACCTCGGGGGCCAACTGCCCTGGATGCTGTTCGCCTCCCTCGCCCTGCTGCTCTTCTCCCGACTGCTGAAGGCCGTCGTCTCCCAAGGGCCGTTCACCGACGAGGTGGCGCGACGGCTCACCGTCCTCGGCTGGTTCGTCACCGCGGGCACACCGCTCGCAGGCCTCGTCGTAGGCTGGTCGCAGTCCTGGCTCACCGCCAGCATGGTGCCCATGCTGGACTCCGGGCCGACGGTCGCCGAGCCTCAGGTACTCATCCTCGCCGGCCTCGCCGCCGTCATCATGGGGAAGATCATGCGCGAGGGCGTGCGCATGCGAGAGGACCTCGAAGGGACCATCTGATGCCCGAAGAGGAACTCCACGCGATCCGGATCCACCTCGACCGGATCCTCGCCGAGCGCGGCATGACACTCACCGAACTGTCCACACAGGTCGGCATCACCGTCGTCAACCTGTCCGTGCTCAAGAACGACCGGGCCAAAGCCATCCGCTTCTCCACCCTGTCGAGGATCTGCGACGTCCTCCAGTGCCAGCCGGGAGACCTCATCACCCACGACCCCACCGAGCCGCCGGCCGACAGGCCTTAGGGACCGTCGTCCGTCTCAGTGGTTGATCGGCCGAAGAACCGTCGACGCGCGCCACGTATTCTCGGTGACCATGAACACCAGGGACATCGATGAGAACGTCACCGCCGAGCTGGCCAGGCTCAGGGACAGCATCGACAACATCGACGCGGCCGTGGTGCACATGCTCGCCGAGCGGTTCAAGTGCACCCAGCAGGTCGGCCACCTCAAGGCCCGCCACCAGCTGCCCCCGGCCGACCCGGGCCGCGAGGCCAGCCAGATCGCCCGGCTGCGCCAGCTCGCCGAGAACGCCAAGCTCGACCCCGCCTTCGCCGAGAAGCTCCTCAACTTCATCATCGCCGAGGTCATCCGCCACCACGAGACGATCGCCGCAGGCGAGGGCGAAGGCGAAGGCGAAGAATAGGAGCTGGGGCCCGGCGCCGCCATCCGGCAGCATGGGCCCCATGTCCGCACTGACGCGCAACGAAGCGCAGCTCCGAGCCCGACTCCTCGACGTCCGGCACTACGAGGTCGCCCTCGACCTCACCACCGGCGACGAGACCTTCGAGTCCCGCACCGTCATCCGGTTCACCGCACGCACCGCCGGCGACACCTTCGTCGAGCTGAAACCGGACGAACTGCGCTCCGCCGCCCTCGACGGACACCCCCTGGACCCGGCCACCCTCACCGACGGCCGCCTCCCCCTCACCGGCCTCACCGAAGGCCCCCACGAACTCCGCATCGCCGCCCGCATGCGCTACTCCCGCACCGGCGAAGGCCTGCACCGCTTCACCGACCCCGCGGACGGCGAAACGTACGTCTACACCCAGATGTTCCTCGACGACGTCCAGCGCGTCTTCCCGGCCTTCGACCAGCCCGACCTCAAGGCCGTGTTCGAGTTCACCGTCACCGCCCCCACGCACTGGACCGTCCTCGCCAACGGCATCACCACCCGCATCGGCGAACGCCTCGGCGACGGCGGCGACGGCTCGGGCGACGGCTCCGCCTCCGAGGCCGGCATCTGGGCCTCCGCCCCCACCCCCGTCATCTCCACCTACCTCGCCGCCGTCGCCGCCGGCCCCTGGCACAGCGTCCGCACCGAACACGCCGGGCTCCCCTTCGGCATCCACTGCCGCCGCTCCCTCGCCCCCCACCTCGACGCCGACGCGCAGGAGATCCTCGACCTCACCACCGCCTGCTACGACCGCTTCCACGAGAAGTTCACCGAGCCCTACCCCTTCGACTCCTACGACCAGGCCTTCGTACCCGAGTTCAACGCCGGCGCCATGGAGAACCCGGGACTGGTCACCTTCCGCGACGACTACGTCTTCCGCTCCGCCGTCACCGACGCCGAACGCCAGCGCCGCGCCGTCACCATCGCGCACGAAATGGCCCACATGTGGTTCGGCGACCTCGTCACCCTCAGCTGGTGGGACGACATCTGGCTGAACGAGTCCTTCGCCGAGTTCATGGGCTACCAGACCCTCATCGAAGCCACCCGCTTCACGGAGACCTGGACCGGATTCGCCATGGAACGCAAGCCCTGGGGCTACGACGCCGACCAGCGCCCCTCCACCCACGCCGTCGCCCCCGACGCCTCCGCCGTCCCCGACACCGCCTCCGCCCTCCTCAACTTCGACGGCATCTCCTACGCCAAGGGCGCCTCCGCCCTGCGTCAACTCGTCGCCTGGCTCGGCGAGAAGGACTTCCTGGCCGGCATCAACACCCACTTCGCCCGCCACAAGTTCTCCAACGCCTCCCTCGCCGACTTCGTCGACTCCCTCGCCGCCCACACCGACCGCGACGTCCACACCTGGGCCGAGACCTGGCTGCGCACCACCGGCGTCGACACCCTCACCCCCCGCCTCCAAGAGAGCCACGGCGGCTGGACCCTCACCGTCGACCGCACCGGCAACCGCCCCCACCACATCGCCGCCGGCCTCTACGACCGCGCCCCCGACGGCGCCATCGAACCGCGCGAGGTCCTCGCCCTCGACGTCCCCTCCGACGAGGTCCTCTCCGTGAGCGGCCAGCGCCCCGCCCTCCTCGTCCTCAACGACGGCGACCTCACCTACGCCAAGGTCCGCCTCGACGAGACCTCACTGGAAACCGCCCTGCGCGGCATGTCCCGCATCCCCGACCCGCTCACGCGCGCCGTCGTCTGGAACTCCCTGCGCGACATGGTCCGCGACGGCGAACTGGCCGCCGCCGACTACCTGGCCACCGCCGAAGCCCACATCCCCGAGGAAACCGACCTCGCGATCGTCCAAGGCGTCCTCGCCTTCACCCGCGCCCAGATCGCCGACCGCTACACCATCCCGCTCCGCCGGGGCGACGCCCTCACCACCCTCACCACCATCACCCGCGACCTGCTGCGACGCACCGAGGACGGCACCGACCCCGGCCTGCGGCTCCTCGCCGTCCGCACCCTCGTCGACAGCGCCACCCAGCCCGACACCATCGCCGGCTGGCTCGCCGACGGCACCGTCCCCGGCGGCCCCGAACTCGACCCCGAACTGCGCTGGCGCATCCTCGCCCGCCTCTCCGTCCTCGGCGCCGCCGGCGAAGCCGAGATCGACGAAGCCCTCGCAGCCGACCCGAGCGCCACCGGACGGGAAGGCGCCGCCCGCTGCCGGGCCGCCCTCCCCACGGCCGAGGCCAAGGCCGCCGCATGGGAGCGCCTCTTCCACGACGACTCCCTGTCCAACTACCTCTTCACCGCCACCGCCCAAGGCTTCTGGCAGCCCGAACAGGCCGACCTGGTACGGGAGTACGTACCGCAGGCCTACGTCGAGGCCGTCGCCCTCGCCGCCCGCCGCGGCCCCGCCATCGCCGAAGCCGCAGGCCGCTGGGCCCTCCCCGGCCACGAAATCACCGAAGCCAACCTAGAGGCCGGCTCCGCCGCCCTGACCGCCCCCGACATCACCCCGCTCCTCCACCGCAAACTCGCAGACCACCTCGACGACCTCACCCGAGCCCTACGCGCCCGCCGCTAACCCCCACGCCCGGCCCCCAACCCCACCAGGGGCCGGGGGCCCCGCACACCCCCCTCCCAGACCCGCCGCTGCCACCCCCGCTCGACCCCGACGCCCCCGCTCCAGCCCGACGCCCCCGCTCGACCCCGACGCCCCCGCTCCAGCCCGACGCCCCCGCTCGACCC
>NZ_JBHVYI010000101.1:0-28777 GCF_042880975.1 Streptomyces sp. NPDC058289 | reverse complement strand
CCCCCCGGCGGTCCGGACCCGACCCGAATGAGGCCACCGGTCAGATCGCCGGACGGTAGAAGAAGGTCTTGCGGCGCTCGATCCTGCCGTCGCGGACGAGATAGGTGTCGGCGAAGGCCTCGTCCAGGGTCGTGCCGTCCTTGTCGGCGCCCTGGAACCGCCCCCAGCAGGCGGCCGCGGCGAGGCCCCCGGTCACCTGGCTCACCTCGTGGGCGCCCGAGGTGATGATCCGTTCGTGCTCGTAGAACCGGCGGATCCGGTCGAGACCCTCCAGCGCCGGGTAACCCGGCCGTTCGTACACGGCGTCCGGCGCGAAGACCTCGCCGAGCCGGTCCCACGAGCGGGTGTCGATCACCTGGAACAGCCGGGCCACCAGGGATTCGGCGGTCACCGGTGCGGGCGACGTCGTTGTCACGGCCTTGCTCCTTAAGGGGTGGGGACGGTACGGGACGGAGAAAGAAGAAGGAAGGTGCGGGTGCGCGCAGGGGTCACGGCCCGTCGGCGAGGGCCTTTTCCCAGGCCGTGGCCAGCCGCGACACCCCTTCTCGGCGCTGCGCGCCGTCCAGGGAGGCGAAGGACAGCCGCAGGACCCGCGAGCCGTCCTCCTCTATGCAGAAGGGCGTACCGGGCACGATGGCCACCCCCTGCGCCAGCGCGTGCGCGTACAGCGCGTCCGAGCCCACCCGGGGGTCGGTCAGCCGGCACCAGAAGAAGAGCCCGCCGCGCGGCCGCTCGAATTCCAGCCAGGGCAACCGCTCGCGCAGCAACGTCTCCATGGCGCGTGCCCGGCCGCCGTACAGCGTGCGCAGCCCCGCCAGATGGGCCGGCAGGAACTCCGGGTCCCCCAGCAGATCGGCCAGCAGGTACTGGCCGAAGGTGTTGGTCTGGAGGTCCCCGCACTGCTTGGCGGCGACCAGCTCCCCGATCAGCTCGGCCGGGGCGACCAGACCGGCCACCCGCAGCCCCGGGCAGACCGTCTTGGAGAGGCTCATCAGCCGGACCACCCGCCCGCTGTGGACGTCGGTGGACGGCAGCCGGCTCCCCTCGAAGGCCAGGTCCCCGTACGGGTCGTCCTCGACGACGAGGAAGCCGAACCGCTCGGCCAGCGCGGCCAGGTGGCGGCGCCGCTCCTCGGAGAGCACGGCTCCGGTGGGGTTGTGGAAGTGCGGTACGACGTAGACCAGCTTGGGCCGCGCCCCGGCGAGGAGGCGCTGCTCCAGTACGTCGGTGCGCATCCCGTCCGCGTCGCCGGGCACCGGCAGCAGCCGGGCGCCGGCCCGCCGGAAGACCTGGACGGCGCCCAGGTAGCTCGGGTCGTCCAGGGCCACCTCGTCGCCCTCGTCTATGAGGGTCTGGGCGACGAGGTCCAGGCCCTGCTGGCTGCCCGCGGTGACCATCACCCGGTCGGGGCCGACGGGGGCCCCGGTCGCGCTCGCCCGGGCCGCGATCACCTCGCGCATCGGGCCGATGCCGTCCGTGGGGGCGTACTGGAGCGCTCGTGCCACAGACCCGCCCGACCCGGCGAACAGCCGGTCGGTGGCCTCGGCGAGCCGGGCCACGGGGAAGCTGTCGGGGGCCGGGATCCCGCCGGCCATCGAGAGCACCCCGGGGGCGGCGGCGGCCGCCAGGATCCGGCTCACCGCGTCGGAGCGGCCCCAGCCGGTCCGACGGGCGAGCAGGCTCTCGATGGTGCCGGGTACGGCGGGGGCGCCGGGCACGGCGGCTTGCGGTTCGGGGCTCACCTTGCGTCCGCCTTCCGGGGCTGCGCGACGATCTGGGGCGGGAACTCCTTCAGCCGCCACACCGGCGATTTCAGGACGACCAGGACCGCGGTCAGGAAGAGCCCGGCGGTGACGAAGAGCGTTTCCCTCAGCCCGATGAGATCGCCGAGCCAGCCGCCCAGCAGGGCGCCGAGCGGGAGCGTCCCCCAGGAGACGAACCGGTACCCGGCGTTCATCCGGCCCAGGAGCTGATCCGGGGTCATGGACTGGCGCAGGCTGATGATGTGGATGTTGGCGATGGTGCCGCCCGCGCCGATCAGGGCGAACGCGGCGACGAACAGGACCAGCGAAAGGGCCCCGCCGTTCGCCGGCGCCGCCGGGATGGCCACCGGGGCCAGGCAGCACAGCAGCAGGGCCGTCAGGATGGCCGGGCCGAGCCCGGTCCTGCGCTTGAGCCACTGGGCGGCCATCGAGCCGGCCAGCGAGCCGACCGCCCCGGTGCCCAGCAGCAGGCCGATGCCGCCGGGCGAGATGCCGAGCGTGCGGGCCGCGTAGAGCACGAACACCGTCTGGAGGGACATCCAGCACAGGTTGTACAGCCCGGACTGGAGGGCGCAGGCCCGCAGGTGGGCGCTGTCCCAGATGATCCGGATGCCCTCGGCGATGCTGGTCCGGATCCCGGTCCGCTCCTGCTGGGGCACCGGCTCCGGCTCGACGCGCCGTACGGCGAGCAGCGTCAGCACGGAGACGAGGTACGAGATCCCGTTGATCAGCAGGGCGTAGGGGGCGGTGACCCAGCCGACGAGCAGACCGGCCAGCCCGGGCCCGCCGATCTGGGCCAGCGAACTGGTGCCCTGGAGCTTGCTGTTGCCCTCGACCAGGTGCTGCTTGCCGACCAGGGTCGGCAGGTACGACTGGTAGGAGACGTCGAAGACCACCGTGAGGGTGCCCACGAGCAGCGCGGCGACGTACACGTGCTCGATGCGGAGCAGGTCGAGCACGGCCAGCAGCGGCACCGCGCTGACCAGCAGCGCACGCCCCACGTTGGCCATGATCATCAGGGGCCTGCGCCGCACCCGGTCGACCCAGACGCCGACCAGGAGGGTGACCATCAGGAACGGGGCGTAGGAGGCCGCGTTGACGAAGCCCACCTGGGAGGAGCTGGCGTCGAGCGTCAGCACCGCGGTGAGCGGCAGCGCCAGGGTCGTGACCTGGGCCCCGACCTGTGAGATCGCCTCCCCGGACCAGAACTTGAGGAACTCCGGGTCCCGCCAGAGCGTGGCGGGTGCGGCGGCGGCCGGTGGCGCGGCCGCCGTCTCCTCCACCGGCTCGGCGGCCCCGTTCCCGATGTCGGTCACTTCGCTTCCACTCCCTCGGCGGTCGGGTCGACGTGGAACGCGCAGCCGATCTGGGCGCCGCGCAGCATGCTCACGATGCCGACGGCCGGGTCGGTGACTCCGCGGGCCAGGGTGCCGGCGTAGCGTCCGTCGACCATCAGCGTTCCGTAGGCGACGGCCATGTCCTCGCAGGTCTCGCCGTCCTCGGAGAGGAACCGCTCGGTGGTCGGCAGGAGGCGGTGCTGGAGGACGTACGGGCCGTCGACGGCCTGGCGGAGCTTGGCGACCCATTCCTTCTGGTCGGTGGTCCAGCCGGGGGTGACGCCGACGCCGCCGTAGAGCAGGGTGGGCTTGAGGACCAGGTGGTCCTTGTTGGCGATGGCGTAGGGCAGCAGGTCGATCTTCTCGCCGCCGAAGGTGACCTTCTCGTCGCGGACGAAGCGGGTCCAGGGCAGGATCCGGTCGATCAGCTCGCGCTCGGCCTCGGTGAAGACGGCGCGGTTGCGCTCGTCGCTGAGCATCGCGAGGCTGCCCTTGTTCCCGTACAGCTCGCAGTCGAGCGGGGCGAACAGTTCGACCTTGCCGGCCTCGACGGCGTCGAGCAGCGGGTTGACGAGGTCGTAGGTGCGGGGCTCGTCGGGCATTTCGCCGGGCAGGAACATCCGGTAGACCACGTCGACCTTGCGGCCCTGGTGGAGGACGTTGCCGTCCTCGTAGGCGAAGTCGCCCAGGTGGCAGACGACGGTCTCGAAGCCGAGCCGTTCGAAGGCCGGTACGACGAACTCCATCCAGCACTTGGACTTCTCGAAGCCCTCGGGCCAGTCGGTGATCGCCAGCAGCGGCCGATCGATGCCTTCGAGGGAGGGGGCCTGGCGGCGCAGCACCTCGGTGATGCGGGCGAGCGGGTCGGGGTAGACCAGGCCCTCGGCGGCCGCGAACTCGGCGAACTCGGCGTCCTGGATCAGGGCGCGGGCGAACTCGCCCATCTGCCAGCCGCCCAGCGAGGAGCCGGTGTTGAGCTCCATGACGCGGAAGCCGCCGGTCTCGCGGTACAGGTCGGCGCGGGAGAGCGGGGCGAGCTCGTCCACGGAGCCGCGCAGGACCAGGTCGGCCTGGGTGGGCGACATGCCGACGGCGGTGGCGAAGGCGCGCAGGTCGCCGCCGAAGAGCCGGGCGGGCACCGCCTTGATCAGTTCGAAGAGGCCGTTCAGGTCGTTCTCCAGGCCCGTGACGTCGGCTTCGCTGAGGAAGACGGGGCGGTTGAGCCCCTCGCCGCCGCCGGCTCCGTAGCGGAACCACTCCACGCCCCGGACTCCGGAGACGGTCTGGCGGGCCGCGGTGCGCTCGTGGTCGAAGAAGCGGCGGGTCACGGCGTTCTCGACACGGGCGCCGAGCCGGTGCGCGGCGACTCCGGAGACCTCCGTGCGGGAGAGGGCCTCGGCGCGGTCCAGGGCGCGGCGGGTGCCGGCCGGGGTCTCGCTGACCGCGACGAGCGCGGCGGAGCGGGGGGTCAGGCCGCGGGGCGGGAGCAGCAGCTCGTCGCCGGGCTCCACGAGGGCGACGGCCTCGGCGAGGTCCTCTACGTCCTCGGGGGCGGGCAGGACGACGCGGTCGACGGCGCCGTCGTAGGCCGGGTAGAGGAAGCGGACCTCGGCGCTGAGGGCGCGGGTCGGGGTGACGTCCGGGGTCTCCTCGAAGGCGATCCGGGCGGCGGCCAGCGGCAGGTCCACGCCGGTGGCGAGCTTGTTCAGGTGCGGGATGAGGTCGCCGCCGAGGCGGCCGTTGAGCTCGATCAGGCGGGGGCCGTTCGCGGTGACGCGCAGTTCGGTGTGGGTGACGCCGTAGTCGACTCCGGCCGCGCGGTGCGAGTCCTGGACCAGCCGGGTGACGGCGTCGGCCCACGGCTCGTGGCGCCAGTCGGTGACCAGGTGCCCGACTTCCTCGAAGTACGGGTGGGCGCCGAGGCGCTTGCGGGCCACGCAGACCGGGGTGGCCAGACCGTCCACGACGACGCTGTCCACGCTCAGTTCGGGGCCCTCGATGAACTCCTCGATCAGGACCGAGGCGGTGGTGCCGGCGCCGCGCAGCCGGCTGGTGGAGGCGAGCCGGAAGGCCCGGCGCAGGCCGTCCACGTCGCGGGCCATCATCACGCCGAAGCTGCCGCCGAGGGTGCGGGGCTTGACGACGACGGGGAAGCCGATGGACTCGGCGGCGGCGACGGCCTCGTCCTCGGTGGTGGCCGGGACGTAGCGGACGGCGGCCATGCCGGCTGCTTCCAGGGCCTGGCGGGTGGCGTACTTGTCGCGGCAGATCTTGGCGGCCGCCGGGTCCATGGCCCGCATGCCGAGCTTCTTGGCGACCGAGGACACGGCGACCAGCGACCACTCGTCCCAGGTGACGATCGCGGCGTTGGCGACCTCGCCGCGCAGATCGGCGACCGGGGCGTACAGCTTGGCGGCGTCCGTGGTGTCGGCGATCCGGTGGGTCTCCACGTAACGGGACTGCCAGGTGGGGGCCTCGGGCGCGACGAGGGTGACCTCGTAGTGCTGGGCGAGGGAGGCCAGGGCGTATTCCCGGTACTGCTGTATGCGGCTGCCTACGAGGATGACGCGCTGGCGTTCGGAGGTCATGACGACCACGGTGGATTCCTTTCCGATGCGGGGCGTGGAGCGGGTTCGCCCCGAAGAACAGGGGGTGCGAGAGGAGGTACGAGAGGTTCGGTGGGGGTCGGGCGGGTCAGCCCCGTCAGCGAGCGGGTCAGCCCCCGTCGGCGGGCGGGGCGCCGACCGGTACGCAGGTCAGCCGGAAGGAGTTCGCGGACTCGGTGATGGCGGCCTCGACGTCCCGGGTGGTGGCGCCGCGGAAGCGGAAGCGGGTGCCGACGTGCTCGTAGCCGCTGATCGCAGGAGCGGTGGAGCCGACCGGGGTGTGCTTGACGGCGTACGGGAGCCGGCCGGGCGCGGGTTCCCGTACCCAGCCGGCCGCTTCGACCCGGCAGGGGGCGGGGACCGGGAGCGGGAGCAGCAGGTAGCCGCCGACCTCGCCGGTCTTGAGCGGCGGCAGGACCGGGGTCAGGCCGAGCTGGATGTCCACGGCGGCGGCCATCAGGTCGACGCCGTGGACGTCGCGCCAGGTGAAGGGGATCTCTCCGCCGCCCACCCGGGCCCCGCACTCCAGGAAGACCAGCGCGGGTCCGCCGCCCGGAGCCGGGGTGACGAAGGCCTCCAGGTGGAAGACCCAGGGCTGGGAGCCGCCGAGGGCGGGGCCGACCGCGGCGGCGAAGGCCTCGACCGCGTCCAAGAGCGCGGGGTCGTCCTCCTCGACGGAGCCGAGCCAGGTGCCCTGGGTGAAGTCGGCGCAGGTGCCGCCCACGTAGCGCGAGACGGTCCAGCTGCCGAGGGAATCGCCTTCCCACAGGCCGTCGATGTGCAGGATCGGCCCGTCCACGTAGCTCTGGACGAGGTGCGGTTCGGCCGCCAGGGCCGCGTCGAGGCCCCCGGCCGGCCCGCTCAGCGCGGCCAGTTCGGCGGCGGAGTCGATCTGGACCACGCCCCGGCTGGCGGTGCCGCGGTGCGGTTTGACGACCAGCGGCCAGCCGTGGGCCGCGCCGAAGGCGAGTACGGCCGCCGGATCGGGAGCGGGGGCGAAGGCCGGGACCGGCAGGCCCGCGGCCTCGGCCGTGCGGCACATGGTCAGCTTGTCGCGGAACACGGCCAGTTCGGCGGTGTGCTGGCCGGGGATCGCGAACTCCTCGCGGATCAGCGCGGCCGTGTCCAGGTCCCCCTCGTTGAGGGCGATCAGCCGGGCCGGGGCGCCGAAGCGGGCCACGAGCCCGGTGACGGCCGCGCGGACGGCGGGCAGGTCGTCGGTCAGTGCGACGGTGGCGACCGCGGCGGCGGTCTCGGGTAACGAGGCGCGGCCGAGCCCGGTGCTCACGTAGGTGACGTGGGCGGCGCCGTGGTCCAGGTAGTCGGCGTAGTGCGCGTGGGTGTCCCGCCAGCGGTGCAGGACGATGATGTGCGGCCGGTCGGTGCTCATGCCGCCTCGCCCCCCTCGCCCGTGTCGGTGCCGGCGGTGGAGGCCTTGGCGAGCCAGGGCAGTGCCGCCGTGGCCATCGTGCGGACGCCGATGGAGAGCGCGGGTCCGGCGACGGGCGCGAAGGTGGAGGAGTGGTTCTGCGGGAGCTCGTCCAGCTTGCCGGCCGCGAAGGCCTCGCCGAAGGCCTGCGGGTCGAGGCCGCCGTAGAACCAGTACACCGAGGGGACTTGGGCGGCGGTGGCGAGGAGCCCGAAGTCCTCGCTGGCGGTGGTCGGGCCCATCGTCATGACGGCGCCGGCCCCGAAGTGCTCGCGGTGGGCGTCGGCGACCCGCTCGGCGGCCGCGGTGTCGTTGACGGTCATCGGCAGGTGGTAGACGGAGGTGATCTCCGGGTCGGCGGTCGCGCCCGAGGCGGCCGATTCGGCGCGCGCGAGCCGCTCGATGGCCGCGAGGACCTTCTCGCGGACCGGCGCGGAGCTGGTGCGCACGTTGATGCCGAGCTCGGCCGTGTCGGGTATGACCGCGGCGGTGGTGCCGGCGTGCAGTTTGCCGACGGTGACCACCACCGGTTCCTGGGCGGCGATCTCGCGGGAGACCACGGTCTGGAGCCGCAGCACGAGCGAGGCCGCCATCACCACGGGGTCGACGGCCGCCTCGGGCTTGGAGCCGTGGCCGCCGCGCCCGAAGAGCTTGACGGTGATCGAGTCGGTGGCGCCCATGACCACGCCGGGCAGGGTCGCGATGAGCCCGGCCGGGCCGGGGCCCACGTGCGAGCCGAGGATGACGTCGGGGCGCGGGAAGCGCTCGAAGAGGCCGTCCTCGACCATCTCGCGGGCTCCGTAGCCGCTCTCCTCCCCCGGCTGGAAGACGGCGACGACGGTGCCGCTCCAGGCCCCGAGGTTACGGGCGAACAGGGCGCAGGACCCGATCAGCGCGGCCACGTGCAGGTCGTGGCCGCAGGCGTGCATCACCGGGACCTCGGCGCCCGATTCGTCGGTGGCGGTCTCGGTGCTCGCGTAGGGCAGCCCGGTGGCCTCCTTGACGGGCAGCGCGTCCATGTCGGCGCGGAGCATGGCCACCGGTCCCTCGCCGTTGCGCAGGACGGCGACGACGCCGGTGCGGCCGACGCCGGTGGTGATCTCCCAGCCGCCCTGGGCGGCGAGGCGCTCGGCGACGAGGGCGGCCGTCCGCTTTTCCTGGAAGGCGAGTTCGGGGTGGGTGTGCAGCTCGCGGTAGTCGGCCTCCAGGGCCGGCATCAGCGAGTCGAGGCCTTCGAGCAGTGCAGTCATGGCGTCCTTCTCAGGCATGAGGGGTTACGGACACGGGGTGTTCGCTCACACCCCATGAGGCGGCCAGCGCCGCCGCGGCGGTCAGTGCGGGCCACCACGGCAGCCAGGCGTTGTGGCCGGCCGACCTCAGGAGTTCCGCGAGCATCGGGAACGTGCCGCCGAAGAGGCTGATCGCGGCCGCGGTGGGCAGCCCGACGGCGACGGCGCGCACGGCGGGCGGGAACAGCTGCCCCGCGAAGACGTTGCTCACCGCGAGCGGGAGGCCCAGCAGGAAGAGCAGGACCACGGTGACGACGGGGACGGGGACCCGTCCGGAGGTCATGGCCAGCAGCAGCGGCACGCTGCCCAGGGCGAGCCCCGCGAAACCGAGGCGCAGCACGGGCAGGGCGCCGAACCGGTCTGCGGCCTTGCCGCCGCCGAGCATGGCCGCGAGCAGCGCCACCATGCCGAGGAGCAGTGCGGCGGAGGTCTCCTCCTTGGTGGCGGCCCCGGCGCTCTCGGCGTACGAGGGGAAGTCGACGGTGACGAAGTAGAAGGCGGTGGTGGCCCCGGAGGTGATGGCGAACACCACGGCGAGCCGCCCGAGATGGGCCCGCAGCACCGGCCAGGGGCTCGGCGTCTTCACGGCCGGCGCCTTCACCACCGGCGCCGCCTCCGCCTCCGCCGCTTCCCCCGCTCCCGCGGGCGGGGCCGCTCCCTGCGCGGCCTTGCCCGCGGCGGCCGTGAAGACCGCGCTCTCCGCCGCGCCGCGCCGGATCCACAGGGCGGTCAGCCCGAGCAGTCCGCCGAAGACGAAGCCGAAGCGCCAAGCGCCGTCCTCGACTCCGCTCTCCCCGAACACCCCGAGCAGGACGTTCATGACGATGAAGGAGAGCGCGCTGCCCAGCACCACGCCCCCGTAGGAGACGGCGCTGTAGAAGTAGCGGCGGCCGGCCGGCGCGGTCTCGGTGACGTACGCGGCCACGCTCGGGTTCTCCGCCCCGACCGACAGCCCCTGCACCAGCCGGGCCCCGACCACCAGGAGCGGAGCCGCCAGGCCGATGGAGGCGTAGCCGGGTACGACGGCCAGGAACAGGGAGCCGGCGGCGATCAGGCCGACGGTGAGGGTCAGTCCGTAGCGCCGGCCGCGGGTGTCGGTGAGGCGGCCGATGAGCACGCTGCCCAGCGGCCGGACCAGGAAGCCGAGGGCGAAGCCGAGGTAGGCGGCGATGAGTTTGGCGGTGGGCGAGGTGCCGGGGAACAGTGCCTCGGCGAAGTAGGGGGCGAGGATGCCGTAGATGGTCCAGTCGTAGGCCTCGACGACCGACCCGACGGTGGCGGCGGCCAGTTCCCTGCGGGGGCACCGGCCTCCGGGAGGCCTGCTTGGTCAATGCTGGTCATCTGTGACTCCGTAGACCCTGATCAATGAGGTGTCCTGCCCGGGGAAGGGCACGGCGTGCAGTCGGACCCCGGTCGCCGGGAGGGCTTCCAGGCCGGTCAGGCCCGTGAGGGCGGGCAGACCGGCGGCGGCGAGCGCCGCCGCCACCGGCCCGTTGCCCTCGCGGCTGTCCGTGGCGACGAGGAGTGCGCCCTGCCCGGCGAGCAGGTCCACGGCGTCCTCGGTGAGGTACGGGCCGGCCGCGCGGCCGGTCTGCACGACCACGGCGTGCCCCGCGAGGTCGAAGGGCGCCAGTGCCAGCCGGTCGGCGACGGGCTGCCCGGCTCCGAGGAGCCGGACCATGACCACGGGAAGGTCCACCAGGCCGGCCAGGCCCGGTGCGGCGCCGCCCGGGCCCGCCGGCCAGGCGGCCCGGGTCGCGGGGCCGGTCAGGTCCGTCGTGGTGCGGCCCGAACCGGCGGAGCCGGGGTTCCGGGAGTCGGTGTTCCGGGAGCCCTTGTGGGGCTCCTGGAGCAGCTCCCGGCGGGTGATCTTCGTACTGCCGACCATCAGCAGTCCGAGGTGGCGGACGATCAGTTCGCCCAGTTCCCCGTCGGCGATGTCGTCACCGGGGATGTCCAGGCGGAACCCCTGCATCTGCAGGGCGCCTCCGTTGCTGAAGACGACCTCCGCGTCGAAGTCGACCCGCCACTCACCGCTGTTGTTCGTTCCCGTGGCCATGTTTTCGTCCTCTTCCTCGTGGATCCGTGCTCTGCCGTGCCGAACCGGCTTCTCCGGCTCAGGCGCAGTCGATCAGAGCCTTCTCCAGGGCCGCCGCCATCTCGTGGATCTCCTCGTCGGTGATCACCAGTGGCGGAAGCAGCCGGAGCACGGCGCCGTGCCGGCCGCCGCTCTCCAGCAGCAGCCCGTGGTCCAGGCAGGCGCGCTTGATGCGCTTGGCCCGGGCTCCGTCGGCGGGCAGCGACCCGAGGTGGTCGGCCGGGCCCGCGGGGTCCACGATCTCGATCCCCCACATCAGTCCCCGGCCGCGGACCTGGCCGATCTCGGGGTGGCCGGCGGCCAGTCGACCGAGCAGGGCGGCGATCACCTTGCCCTTGGCGGCGGCCTTCTCGATCAGTCCCTCGGACTCCGTGACCCGCATGGCGGCGAGCCCCGCGACCAGGGCGATCTGGTTGCCGCGGAAGGTGCCTGCGTGGGCTCCGGGCGTCCAGGCGTCGTACTTGCCGTGGTAGAGCAGCAGCGACAGCGGGAAGCCGCCGCCGGCGGCCTTGGACACGAGGACGGCGTCCGGCTCGATCCCGGACTCCTCGAAGGCCCACATGGTGCCGGTGCGTCCGAAGCCGGCCTGGATCTCGTCCAGGACCAGCGGGATGTCCAGCCGGGCGGTGATCTCCCGCAGCCCGCGCAGCCAGGCGGCCGGCGCCGGGATCACCCCGCCCTCGCCCTGGACCGCTTCGACGAAGACCGCGGCCGGTTTGGTGATGCCGCTCTCCGGGTCGGTGAGCAGCCGCTCGATGTAGGTCAGGCCGGCCCGGATGCCCGCCTCGCCGCCGATACCGAAGGGGCAGCGGTAGTCGTAGGGATAGGGGAGGTGGTGGACGTCCGGCATGAGGGAGGGCACGGACTCCTTGGCGCCCAGGTTGCCGGTGAGGGCGAGGGCGCCCGCCGTCATCCCGTGGTAGGCCCCGTGGAAGGAGATCACCGTCCGGCGGCCGGTGGCGATCTTGAACAGTTTGATGGCGGCTTCGGTGGCGTCGGTGCCCGCCGGTCCGCAGAACTGCGTCTTGAAGGTGTCCGCCATGGTGCCCGGCAGCCTGGCGTACAGCGCCCGGAGGTACTCGTACTTGGCCGGGGTGGTCAGGTCCAGTGCCTGCTGGACCTGACCGGAGGTGAGGTACTCCCCCACCTCGGCCAGGACGCCGGGGTGGTTGTGCCCCAGGGCGAGGGTGCCCGCCGCGGCCAGGCAGTCCAGGTACTCGCGGCCGTGCCCGTCGCGGATGCGTGCGCCGTGGCCTTCGGCGAGGAGCTTGCCGAAGGCGTTGGCGTAGGTCCGGGCGCCCGATTCGCGCGCCTCGACGAAGGTGTACATCTCGTCCGGCGTGAGGGTGGTCACGTCGTCACTTCCTCGGGTGTGAGCGGGCGTCGGCGACCATGACCTGGCCGAGGGCGATCCCTCCGTCATTGGTCGGAACGAGCCGGTGGACATAGGTGTCGAAACCGTCGGCGGTCAGCCCGGTCAGACAGTTGAGGAGCAGGAACTCGTTGAGGAACACGCCTCCGGAGAGGGCGACCTGGTTGACGCCGGTCTCCTCCCGCAGGGCCTTGCAGCGCTCGCGGACCATGTCGACGACGGCCGTGTGGAACCGGCGGCTGATCCGGTCCACGGGCAGTCCGGCGGCGATGTCCCCGGCCATGGCCCGGATCACGGGCCGCGGGTCCACCTCGGTCAGTCCGTCCGCCTCGTAGGACCCGAAGCGGTACGAGGCCTGCGGCTCGCGGGTGGCGTCGCGGTCGAGCAGACCCTCCAGCTCGATCGGGCCCTGGGCCTCGTACTCGGCCTTGCCGCAGACCCCGGCGAGGGCGGCGGCCCCGTCGAAGAGGCGGCCCATGCTGGAGGTGGGCGGGGAGTTGATCCCGCGGGCCGCCATCGTCGCGAAGACCTGGCGGCGCTGCGCGTCGAGGGCGGCGAGGGCGGGGAAGCCCGCCAGGGCCCGGTCCCCGTCCCCGTCGAAGGCGTCCAGGGCCAGTGCGTACCCGGTGCGGATGGGTTCGCGTACGGCCTGGTCGCCGCCGATCAGCGGCAGCCGGCGCATCCGGCCGACCCGGCGGTAGGCGGCGAAGTCCCCGAGGAGGAACTCCCCGCCCCACACCGTGCCGTCCTCTCCGTAGCCGAAGCCGTCGAAGATCACGCCGAGGGTGGTGCCGCTCACGTGGTTCTCCGCCATGCAGGAGGCCATGTGGGCGTGGTGGTGCTGGACTTCCACGGTGGGGAGCGCCGGGCCCGTGCCGTCGTCGTCCAGGGCGGCCCGGGTGGAGCGGAACTGCGGGTGCATGTCGTGCGCCGTGACTTCCGGCTTGAGCGCGTACAGCTGCGCCAGGTGCCGGGCGGTGCGGTGGTGCGCGGCGAAGGTCTCGTCGTTCTTGAGGTCGCCGATGTGCTGGCTGAGGAAGACCTGGGAGCCGTTGGTGAGGGCGACGGTCGTCTTCAGTTCGGCGCCGAGGGCGACCACGGGGGCCACCTCGCGGCCGACGTCCACCGGGTAGGGGGCGTAGCCGCGGGCCCGCCGGATGAACTGGAGCAGCGGCTCGTCGAGTTCGGGGTGGTCGGAGAGGCGGACCACCGAGTCGTCGACGCGGATCTCGATGTCGCGGTCGTGGTAGAGGATCACGTCCGCGATCTCGAAGAGCTGCTCCAGGGCCTCCTCGTTACGGTAGGCGATGGGGTAGCCGGAGATGTTGCCGCTGGTGGCGACGAGCGCTTCGAGGCCGGGCTCGTCCAGCAGCAGGTGGTGGTGGGGTGCCGAGGGCAGCATGATCCCCAGGTTGGGGTTGCGCGGGGCCACGGACTCCGGGAGGGAGCCCGCGCGCTTGCGGGCCAGCAGGATGGGCCGGGCCGGCGAGCGCAGGACGTCGATCTCCGCCTCGGAGAGCTCCACCAGGCTCTGTGCCGTAGCGAGATCGCGGACCATCACCGCGAACGGCTTGGAGTCGCGGCGCTTGCGGCTGCGCAGCAGGGCCACGGCCTCCGCGTTCGTCGCGTCCACCACGAGGTGGAAGCCGCCGACGCTCTTCATGGCCGCGATCCCGCCGTCGGCCAGCACCCGGGCGGCCCGCAGGAGGGCCTCGTCCCCTTCGGCCGTGCCCCCCTCGCGGTCCTGGAGCAGCAGCCGGGGGCCGCAGTCCGGGCACGCGTTGGGCTGCGCGTGGTAGCGCCGGTCCATCGGGTCCTCGTACTCGTTCTTGCAGTCCGGGCACATGGTGAAGGTGGCCATGGTGGTCATCGGACGGTCGTACGGCAGGTCCTGGATGATGGAGTACCGGGGCCCGCAGTTGGTGCAGTTGATGAAGGGGTAGCGGTGCCGGCGGTCCTTCGGGTCGCGAAGTTCCGCCTGGCAGTCGCCGCATACGTGGGTGTCCGCCGGGAGCAGCGCGGACCGGGCTCCGGTGTGCTCGCTGTGCACGATGGTGAACGGGCCCGCGGGCACGGTGCCGCGGTCCAGTCCCCGGGTCGGCCGGACCTCGTCCACCCGGGCGAGTTCGGGGGCGCGGCCGCTGAGGCCCGCCGCGAACTCCTCCAGGGCGGCGATCGGTCCGGACGCCTCCACCAGCACGCCTTCGGGGTCGTTGCGAACCCAGCCGGAGAGGCCGAGTTCACGGGCCAGCTTGTAGACGAACGGCCGGTAGCCGACGCCCTGGACCACGCCGGTGACGCGGATGCGCCACTCGTCAAAGGTGCTGTAGGTGCTGTAGGTGCTGTCGGCGCCCTCGGTGCCGACAGCCCCGTCGGGCCGTTCCGTGACGGTCTGCTCGGTGCTGCTCATGGCGGTTTCCTCGGTCCCTTTCTCAGCAGAGCCGGGGGAGTTCGGCGCCGAGGAGTTCCTCCAGCTGGGTTTCGCGGCCGTCCTTGTCGCGCAGCAGCACCAGGCCCTCGGTGTCCTCGGAGATCTCGCCGATGGTGACCGCGTGCTTGCCGTAGGGCAGCGAGCGCAGGGCGGCCAGTACGTCGGCCTCCGCCTCCGGGGCCACGAAGACCGCGAGGCAGCCCTCGTTGGCGCAGTGCAGCGGGTTGATGCCGAGCATGTCGGCGGCCATCGCGGTCTCGTGCTGGATGGGCAGGTCGTCCTGGGCGACGCGGATGGTGCGGCCGAGCTTGTGGGCGTACTCGTGGAGCACGGCGGTGAGGCCGCCGCGGGTGACGTCGCGCATCGAGCGGACGGCGCCGGCTTCGACGGTCGACAGGACCGTGTCGACCAGGCCGTTGAGGGGCGCGCAGTCGCTGTCCACGCGCTGTTCGAAGCCGAGGCCCTCGCGGATGGAGAGCAGGTGCACCGTGTGGTTGCCGATGGGCCCGCTGAGGATCACCTTGTCGCCGGGGCGCACGTCGGTCATGGTGAGCGGCTCGCGCTCGAAGACCCCGACGCCCGCGGTGTTCAGGTAGATCTGGTCGGCCTCGCCCTTGCGGACCACCTTGGTGTCCCCGCCGACGATCTGTACGCCGGCCTCGCGGGCGGTGTCGCGGATCGACTCGAGGACCTGGACCAGCTTGGGGATGGGGAGCCCGGTCTCCAGGATCATGCCGAGGGTGAGGTACTTGGGCCGGGCGCCGGCCACGGCCAGGTCGTTGACGGTGCCGCAGACCGCGATCTTCCCGATGTCCCCGTTGCCGAAGAACGGCGGGTCGATCACGAAGGAGTCGGTGGTCATCGCGATGCGGTCGCCCTCGATCTTGAGGACCGCACTGTCCTCCATGATGCCGACGTACACGTCGCCGAGGGTCGCCGCGATCAGCTGGACCAGGTCCTGGCTCAGCTTCGCGCCGGTGCCGTGGTCGAGGACGATGAATTCGGTGGGATCCACGCTCGTGGTCATGCCGGTTCCTTTCTGGAAAGGGGAGTTGTGGGGAGGGGCGTGGTCACGGGGTCTTGATGTTCTTGCGGGGCAGGCCGCCCTCGGCGTCGAGGACCTTGATGACCTCGGCGGAGTCGGTCACCGTGGCGCAGTAGCCCTCCAGCCAGTCCAGGGCGCGCTGCTTGTCGTCCAGGCGGGCCGAGACGACGCAGTCGGAGGGGACCCAGATGTTGTAGCCGCGGAAGAACGCGTCGGCGGCGGTGGTCTGGACGCATATCTGCGTCTGCATGCCGGTGATCAGCACGGTGTCCACGCCGAGGGCCTGGAGGCGGTCGTGCAGGTCGGTCTCGTAGAAGCCCGAGTCCTTGCTCTTCTCCATGACCACGTCCTCGGGCGCCAGGAAGGCCTCGATGATGTCGGCGCCGTGGGTGCCGCGCTGGACCGGGAGGTAGCCGTCGTAGCGCTCGGCGTTCGGGTCGTCCGGGTCGTTGACGAGCTGCAGGTGGAAGATGTGGTGGCCGCGGCTGCGCATCTCGTCGAGGAAGCCGGTGAAGTGGGGGGTCGCGGCCTCGACGGCGGCGACGCGCTCCGGGTTCTTCTCGACCAGTTCGTACTGGAGGTCGTTGGTCAGGACGGCGATCTTGGACATGGCTGTGCCCTTCGGTGGAGTGGTGTGGTCCCGGAGCCCGTCCGGCGCACGTCGAAGTGCGCCCCGGCGGGCGGTGGGTGAGGTGAGAGCCGTGGGTGGAGCGAGGGGATTCGCACCGGCCGGTCGGCCGCGAAGGGCCGTACCGCACGGGCGGGTCGGCCCGGGTCGGTGTACGGCGTGCTCGGTGCGGGGGCCTGCGCGGCCCCTGCGGGCGGCGCGGCGGTAGGGAGGGGCAGCGGGTGCGGGTGCGCGGGAGGGGGTCGGGCGCGGTGCGCGTCAGGCGTGGTGTGCGTCAGGCGTGGCGCGCCTCGGGCGCGGTGTGCGCACGGCTCGGTGCGCGTACGGCTCGGTGCGCGTACGGCCTGACGGTGCTTGCGGCCCGGCGGTGCGTACCGGCCGGCGGTGCGGGGGTCAGCTCGCGACTGCGACGCGGTCGGACTCGAGCTCGTGCAGCCAGGTGCCGGTGGCCTCGAAGTGGCCCGTGATGTCGGCGAGCCGGGCGTGCATGTAGAAGCCGGTGACGGGGCGGCCGTCGGCGCGGGCGTAGTCGGGCAGCCGGCCGTACTCGCGGAAGCCCAGGCGCTGCCAGAGCCCGGCGGGGCCGTCGTCGCGGACTTCGAGCGTGATGACGTCGCAACCCATCTCGCCGACCTTGCGCAGGGCCTCGGCCCAGCCTTCGAGCAGGAACTGCCCGCGGTAGTCGGGGGCCACGACGCAGCGGCGCATCTCGACGATGTGGCGGCGGGCGGGCAGCGGGGCCCGGGCGAGCGTCACCATGCCGACGATGCGGCCTTCGTCGGTGCGGACGTGGAGGAGGTCGACGGCGCCCTTGCGCAGGTCGGCCTCGAAGGCCCGCATCAGGGGCAGGCCCTTCTCCAGTCCCACGGGTTCGTAGAAGCCGAGGGTCCTCTCCTTGACCGCGACGGCGTCCATCAGCTCGATCATTTCGCGCATGTCCTGTTCGGACAGTTCGCGAGGCCATGAATAGTGCATCGTCTTCCTTGGTGAGTAGACGGTGGAGCAGCCGGACCCCGGACATCGCGGCGCTGCCCCCGTGGGGGCTGCGCGGCACATCTGGAACGCAATGCCCGGGATCGCCGGACTGCGGGAGTGTCGGCCCTTCTGCCCTTCGGAGCGTCGGCCCTTCAGAGCGTCGCCGGCAGGTGTGGGCCGGTCGGTCAGACCGAAGCGGTGGCCTTCGTCTGCAGGTTGGTCTGTACGGCGGCGGCCGGTGCGGCCTGGGTCAGCAGCGAGGCGTCCGCGCCGGCACCGAGCACGGTGGCCGCGTAGACCTCGACGAAGTAGGACACGAACAGCGAGTTGATCTTGATGAGGTGCTCGACGAAGCGCTCCTCGTCGGCCTCGTCCTTGATGATGCGCATGATCAGGTTCCAGACCATGTCGACGTGGTCGTCGTCGTCGTCGAGGGCCAGGTGGGCGCGGGCGCCCTTGGTCTTGTCGGCGCCGACGTGCTGCTCCATGATGTCCAGCCAGTCGGGCTGGGTCTTGCCCGCGATGTACTCCAGGTAGAACCCGCTGATCATCGCGGCCAGCGGACCCTCCGTGGCCATCGTGTAGTAGAAGTAGCCGTTGAGCAGCTCGGTGGCGAAGGTCGGACGGATCGCGTAGATCTCCTCGTCCGTCATGCCGACCTTGTGCAGGTCGCCGGCGAACATGCGGTCGTGGCGGCCCTCCTCCGCGCCGTACAGGCCCCACTCCTTGCAGAGCTGCGGGTCCCGGGTGGCCCAGTAGTTGGCGATGAGCGGGTCGACGGCACGCTTGAGGCCGATCCGGATCATCGTCTCGACGTTGTGCCGCTTGTACAGCTCGAGGTCGAACTTCTCCTTGTCGAGCATCCCGTCGGCGCCCGCGCTGCGCTCGTAGAAGTCCCGCTCGAACTTCAGCAGGAGCTCGTCGACGCGCTTGCGGAACTCAGGGCGCTGCAGGTTGGAGTACGTGTTGTACGACTTACTACGAGGCATCTCATCCCCAGCCGAGATCGTTGACTACCTGACCCGGACCAGTGGCGGCGGCGATGTTCGCCGCACCACTCGTCGAAGGGGCGAGGAAGACGGTCACCGCGAAAGTTGCCGCAATGGCGATGAGGAAACTCGCTATACGTGGCATGCTTGCCTGCCCCTCAAGATGTCTTGCGGTCCGGATCAGCTTCGGCTTCATCCTGTCCGTTCGACGACATCCGGAGCCATCCCTTTCTGGGATCATGTTGCCGCTGGCGAAAACATGACAGGGGGATGAATTGAACCCAATCAGACAAGTCCACCCTTTTCCCATACCCCGGCTCACCCCTGCCGGAGACCGTCTCTACCGGTTCTGTACACAGACACCGGGTACAACACGCGAAACAGCTGCTACGGCCTTGGACATGGACGCCTCGGAGGTCGAGGAAGCCGCGACCGCCCTGGACGAACTGGGGCTGCTCAGCAAGTGCCCCGTAACGGGCATCTACACCTCGTACCCCGTGGACCACGCGCGCATCAAGGTCCTCAACCCGGCGCAGCACAGCCTGAACGAGACGCAGACCTTCCTCGATCAACTACGCGGAGATTTAGATGAGTTGACCCTCACGACGGCGCACTTGCAGGACGACACCACACTGGAGTTGGTCCCGGGCGTGGGGGACGTCCGCAAGCTCATCGCCGGCCTCGCGGACGGCGCGCGCACCGAGGTACTGGCCTCCCAGCCCGGCGGAGCCCGGGACGAGGAGGTGCTCCTGGAGAGCCTGGAACGCACCGAACGACTGCTGGAACGCGGCGTGCGGATGCGGACGTTGTACCAGCACACGGCCCGGTTCAGCCCGGCCACCGCGTCCTTCGTCGGACGGGTCACGCCGCTCGGCGCGGAGGTGTGCACGCTCGCCCACGGATTTCCGCGCTGCATCATCTTCGACAAGGAAGTGGCGATCCTTCCGCTCTCGGACGGATCCCACGGAGCGGCGATATCGAGAAACAGCCACCTTGTCTCGTTTCTTGTGGAGGCTTTCGAGCGGGCCTGGAGCGCGGCCGAGAAATTCACCTCGGAAGACGACCGGCCGGCCCGCGCGGCCATTACCTCCGACATTCAGCAGACCATCGTCTCCCTGCTCATTCAGGGTGAATCGGACAACCGAATAGCGCATGTCGTCGGGATATCGCTGCGCAATTGCCAGCGCCACATCGCCAACATCATGAAGAGCATCGGCGCCCGCAACCGGCTGCACGCCGGATATCTGCTGGGCAAGGAGCCTTTCAACGGCGTCTGACCTGCCGGCGGCCCGCGCCGCGAGGACGCGGACCGGGCCGCCGGGGGCCGGAGCGGGCGGCGGCTAGCGGCCGCCCGCCGCCGGAAGCGGAACCGCCGCGGCGGGGTCGGGCGCGGGGGCGGGCGCAGGGTCGGGCGCGGGGTCGAGGTCGGTCGGCGCCGCAGGCCCGGCCGCCATCGCGGGCGCCGGGTCCGCCGTCCGTACCGCGGGCCGGGGCTTCGAGGGGACCAGCGAGGTCACCGCCACCCCGCCGACCAGCAGGACGGCCGCCACCCAGCGCAGCCCGCTCACTTCCTCCCCCAGCACCAGCGCCGCCGAGCTCATCCCGAAGACCGGCACCAGCAGCGAGAAGGGGGCCACCGAGGAAGCGGGATAGGTGCGCAGCAGGAACCCCCACGCCCCGAAGCCGAACACCGTGGTGATCCAGGCGAGGTACACGATGACCCCGACCCCGCTCCAGTCGAGCCCGCGCAGCGCCGCCAAGTCCCGCTCGGGGCCCTCGATCAGCAGCGACAGCCCCGCCAGCGGCAGCACCGGCACCACGCTCACCCACACCATGAAGTTCAGGGCGTCGGGCGGGGACGCCTTGCGGGTCAGCACGTTGGACACGCCCCAGCACGCGGCGGCTGCGATCACCATCGTGAAGCCCAGCACCGGCCCGGAGGCCCCCTCGTCCACGGCGGCCACCGCGATCCCCGCGAAGGCCACGGTCATGCCCGCGATCCGCAGCCGGCCCGGCCGCTCCTTGAGCACGACGGCCGCGAACACGGCCGTGAACACCGCCTGCGCCTGGAGGACCAGCGAGGACAGCCCGGCCGGCATCCCGTTGGCCATCCCGGAGAACAGCAGCCCGAACTTCGCGATGCCGAGGACCACGCCGACCGCGATGATCCACTTCCAGGCCACCTTGGGACGCCCGACGAAGAACACCGCCGGCAGGGCCGCCACCAGGAAGCGCAGCGCGGACAGCAGCAGCGGGGGGAACGATCCGAGCCCGAACTCGATGACGACGAAGTTGAAACCCCAGACCGCGGCTACGAGGACCGCGAGGGCGGTGTGAATGGGTCGCATGCTCCGAGCATCGACTCCTCAACCATTTAGCACCAGCGCAGATGTCTTCAGGGTCGGATGTAGCAATGCTTCATCCAGCGATCCGCCGGGCCTAAGCTGACCCGCATGCTCGACCTCTCCCGGCTGCGCGCCCTGCACGCCGTCTCCGTCCACGGCTCGGTCGGCGCGGCCGCGGCCGCCCTCGGGTACACCCCCTCCGCCGTCTCCCAGCAGATCGCCAAGCTCGAACGGGAGACCCGCACCACCCTGCTCGAACGCCACGGCCGCGGTGTCGCCCTCACCGAAGAGGCCAAGCTGCTGGCCGCGACGGCCCAGCAGCTGATGGACATCTCGGAACGGGCCGAGACCGCACTGGAGGAGTCCCGCGGCCAGCCCGTCGGCCGGCTGCGGGTCGCCGCCTTCGCCTCGGCCGCCCGCGGCCTGCTCCCCGGAGTCCTCGCCGACCTGGCCCACCGTCACCCGGCCCTGGAAGTACGGCTCACGGAGATCAACCCGCACCTGTCGATGGACTTGGTCTCGCGCGGGGTCACCGACCTGGCGGTGACCCACGACTGGGACATCGCCCCGCTGCCCGCCCCCGAGGGCGTGGAGCAGGCCGTGATCGGGGACGACCGCTGCGACCTGGTGGTGCCCGCCGGACACCCCTTCACCTCCCGCTCCGTCATCCACCGCTCGGACCTGGGCGGGCAGCGCTGGGTGTGCCAGCCGCCCGGCCGGGTCTGCCACGACTGGCTGGTACGGACCCTGCGCACGGCCGGGTTCGAGCCCGACATCACGCACGTCGCCGAGGAGAACCACACCATCGTCTCGCTGGTCGCCGCCGGGCTCGGGGTGGCCGTCGTACCGCGGCTGGGCACCGGGACGCTGCCGCCCGGCGCGGTGGCCGTACCGCTGGAGCCGGGCCCCGTACGCCGGTTGTACGCCCTGTGGCGGACCGGGGCGGCCCGCCGGCCGGCGATCACCGAGGCCGTGCGGACCCTGCGCGAGCACTGGCCCCAAGTCGCACCCCGTACGGGGGACTCCGCGAGTGTCCCCCGCGCCGAAGGGCCCGCCCCGCAGTAGCGTCCGGCGCGTGCCGAACCACGCCTCCCGCCGGACCCTGCTCACCGTGGCCGCCGTGGCCGCCGTCACCGCGGCGGGGGCCGCCTCCGCCGCGGTGGGCCCCGCCCGGAACCCCGGTGGCCCGTCCCCCGACGACCCCCGGCCGGGCGACCGCGCGCCGGGGCGCTCCCCCGCCCCCCGGGTCCTGCCGCGCGAGACGATGGAGCGGATGAGCCTGGCCGAACTGGTCGGGCAGCTCTTCGTCTCGCGGGCGTACGGGCATGCGGCAACCGAGCCCGACTCCGAGGACGCCGCGCTCAACCAGCAGGCGTTCGGGGTGCGCACCCCCGCCGAGCTGGTCGCCCGCTACCACCTCGGCGGGATCGTCTACTTCGGCTGGGCGCACAACACCCGCTCCCCGCGCCAGATCGCCGAACTGTCGGCCGGGCTCCAGCGGGCGGCCGCCGACTCCGGTGCGGGCATCCCGCTGCTGCTCTCCATCGACCAGGAACACGGCGCCGTCGCCCGCGTGGGCCGGCCCGCGACCCTGCTCCCGGGGGCCATGGCGCTGGGAGCCCTGGCCCTGGGGACCGGCGGTTCCACCGCCGAGGCCCGCCGGGCCGCACGCATCGCGGGCGCCGAGCTGGCGGCCATGGGCATCCGGCACAACTACGCCCCGGTGGCCGACGTGAACGTCGATCCCGCCAACCCGGTCATCGGCGTACGGTCCTTCGGCGCCGACCCGCAGGCGGTGGCGGCCCTGGTCGCCGCCCAGGTCCGCGGCTACCAGGGCGCCGGGGTTGCCGCCACGGCGAAGCACTTCCCGGGGCACGGGGACACCGGCACCGACAGCCACGTCGGGCTGCCGCTGATGACCCACACGCGCGCGCGGTGGGAGGAACTGGACGAGCCGCCGTTCCGGGCGGCCGTGGAGGCGGGCGTCGACGTGGTGATGACGGCGCACATCGTCTTCCCCGCGCTCGACCCCTCGGGGGATCCGGCGACCCTCTCGCGGCCGATCGTCACCGGCATCCTGCGCGAACGGCTGGGATTCCGCGGGGTGGTGGTGACCGATGCCCTCGACATGGCCGGGGTCCGCCAGAAGTACGGGGACGACCGGGTCCCGGTGCTGGCCCTGAAGGCGGGCTGCGACCAGCTGCTGAACCCGCCGGACCTGGGGCTGGCCGTCCGCAGCGTGCTGGCGGCCGTGGAGTCCGGCGAGCTGACGCGGGCCCGGATCGAGGAGTCGGTGCTGCGGATCCTGGAACTGAAGGCCCGCCGGGGTCTGTTCGACGCGGCGGCACGGGCCGTGGAACCGGCGCGGGCGATGGACGCGGTGGATGCGGCCGTCGGCATCCCGGCGCACCTTGCGGCCGCCGGGGAGATCGCGGACCGTACGACGACCCTGCTGGCCAATCCGGTGGGGCTGCTGCCGCTGGATCCGGCGGACCGGCCGCTGCTCCTGGTCACCGGGACCGACCCGGCCTCCCCCACGGGTACGACGGGACCCCCTACCGCGGTACTGGCCCGGGAGCTGTCCGCGCTGGGCTGCCGGGCGACGGCCCTGCCGCCCGCCCGCGCGGTGGCGGCCGCCCCCGGCAACGCGGCCGTGCTCGTGTGCACGTACAACGTCCCCGAGGGCGAGAGCCCGCAGCGCGAGCTGGTCACCAAGCTGCTGGCCACCGGGGTGCCGGTGGTCCTGGTGGCGATCCGCAACCCCTACGACCCGGCCCGGCTGCCGGCCTGCGCGGCCGAACTGGCCACCTACACCTGGACGGACGTGGAGCTGCGGGCGGCGGCCCGGGTGGTCACCGGGACCGTACGGCCCGTCGGGCGCCTGCCCGTCCCGGTGCCGGGCCGCTACCCGCTGGGCCACGGGCTGGCGTACGGGTAGTCCCCGTACCCCTCCCGCGGCCCCTGCCCGGGTCCTCCTACGGAGCTACGGGCGCAGCATCGGCTCGCGCTCGATGTCGTGCTGGTCGAGCTGCGCGTCCGGCTTCGCCAGCGGCGCGGCCTTCGCGGCGCCGGTGGGCGCGGCGGCCGGGGCCACTCCGGCCCACTGGAGGATCTTCTCGGTGGCCAGCGCCTTCTCGGCTTCCATGAGCTTGGAGACGTTGGCTCCGTGGTTGGCGCCCGGAGCGGTCATCACGTAGCTGTCGCGGGCCCCGTAGCCGAGGTGGAACGGTTCGGCACCCCACGGGTCGTTCTGCCCGTAGACGAAGAGCATCTGGTTCG
Organism: Streptomyces sp. NPDC058289; assembly: GCF_042880975.1. Classification (NCBI taxonomy): domain Bacteria; kingdom Bacillati; phylum Actinomycetota; class Actinomycetes; order Kitasatosporales; family Streptomycetaceae; genus Streptomyces; species Streptomyces sp. NPDC058289. The sequence continues at coordinate 5,191 of NZ_JBHVYI010000101.1, read as the reverse complement.
CGTTGTTCTTCACCCAGGTGTCCACGTCCCGCATCGCCGCCGGCTGGAAGGTCATCGGGATGTCGCGGGGCACGAAGTTGCGCGGCGGCTGGTAGCCGTAGCGGCTCAGGTCGCCCAGGTGGGGCTGCTTGATGTCGGGGGAACCGAGCTGGGTGCCCGCCTGGTAGTAGTACGGGGTGTACGTCTCCAGGCCCTGGTCGGCGTAGGCCGAGAAGCCGGAGATCGCGTCGATCGTGTCCCAGATCTCCTGGTCGGTCGCGGTGGCCGCGGCCGGGATGGAGGCGCAGTCGGCGAGCAGGCTGTACTGCCAGAAGGCCCACACGTAGTCGAGCACGACGGCCTCGTAGGCCTTGTCGAGGTTGCCGACGGTGGTGAAGGTCCAGCCGTTCTCGGCGGCGGCGGCCGCGTACTTGACCTCCAGCGGCTCGCGGCGCACGAGCGCCTCGCGCTGCACCGCGTTCAGCTTGTCGCGGCACTCCTTGGTGCCGACCTTGGCGAAGAACCGGTCGTAGGCCGAGTCCTCCTTGTTCACCACGTCGTTGGGGGCGACGTACGCGACGACGCCGTCCATGTCGCGCGGGTAGAAGCGCTCGAAGTAGGTGGCCGTCATGCCGCCCTTGCTGCCGCCCGTGGCGAGCCAGTTCTTCTTGTAGACCTTCTTCAGGGCGGTGAAGACGCGGTGCTGGTCACTGGCGGCCTGCCAGATGTCGAGGTTCGCCCAGTTGGCCGGATCGGGGCGGGACGGGGTGAAGAATCGGTACTCCAGCGACACCTGGTTGCCGTCGACTATGGTCGTCGGCTCGCTGCGGCGCGGGTTGGTGTTGACGTTGTAGCCGGAGGTGAAGAACACCGTGGGCCGCGTGACGTCCTTGTGCAGCAGGGTCAGACGCTGCTTGAAGGTGCCCTTCCACGGCGCGCGGTGATCCACCGGCTGCTCGTAGTTCAGTACGAAGAAGCGGTAACCGGGGTACGGCTTCTCCTCGATCAGGCTCATCCCGGGGATCGCGAGGATCCGGTCCTTGATGTCTTCCGTGGCGACCTTGGCATCCGTGGCGGTGGCATCCGTGACGGCGGACGGTTCCGCGGCGGTGGCCGCTTGCGCCGTGGTGCCGGCCGCACCCACGGTGCCGATCAGCACCGCGAGCGACAGCAGCCATCCGAGCTTCTTGCGCATTCACACTCCCCATGAGTTCACATCGGTCGCCGTGAACCTAGCCGGGGGAACACGCGGCTGAACAGACCTAGTTGGGCCGCTCCATCAGCAAAGTATCCAGCCGGAATCGACGGATCCGGCCCCCACGCTCCCCTTTACGTACACGCAGCGATTGATCGCATGGACGGTGACGGGGCCGGCGTACCGGGTGAATTGCCCCGCATCGCGCACCGGGTAGCCGCCGCGCGGCTGGATGCTCACCGACATCGCCCGCCGCTGTCCGGGCTCCCGGGCGACCGCCACCGCGCAGGCCCGGTCGCGGGTCTTGTAGACGCGCACCTCTCCCGTGGAGAACGGCAGCGTCCGCACCAGGTTCCCCGCGCACCCGCCGGTCGCCGCCTGCGCGGGCTGCGCCGTCAGCAGTCCTGCCGCGGCCAGCCACAGCGTCATGGTGGTCACCGCCGCGCCGGCGGCCCATCGCCTCCGCGGGTTCCGCGCCTTCAACACCCTGTCCCCCATCGGTCGTACGTACAACGTGCGCACGTTCGTACGACGCCGAGCCGCCTCGAAAGGTTGCTCGGAACAAGAATTCAGCCCGCCGGGCTCGCCCCGCAGGCCGCCGCGTGGTCGAAGACCGACTCCCGCGGCCGGACCAGGGTGGCGACGGCGATCGACTGGAGGTGGGTGGTGCGCACGGCGGGCAGGTTGGCCTCGCCGAAGATCCCGCCCGTGGCTCCCGTGCCGCCGTTGTACGGGATCGAGGGCAGGCAGCCGATGTGCGAGTCGTTGACCTTCAGCATGCCTCCGTTGACCACCTCCTCGCAGAACCGCTCGACGACCTGCTCGTCCTGGGTCCACAGGGAGTTGCGCAGACCGTAGCGGTTGGCGTTGAGGAAGCCGATGGCCTCCTCCAGCCGGACGGGCGCCTCGGGCACGACCACGCACAGCAGCGGGAAGAAGGTCTCCTCGCGGAAGGCGCGCAGCCGGGCGGCCCCGGCCAGCCCCTCCACCCGCACGACCGCCGGCCGGATGAAGGGTCCCGCCGCCGAGGGCTCGTCGTCGACGTCGACGAACTCACCGCCGCACAGCAGCTCCCCGCCGGCGGCCAGCACCTCGCCGACGAACGCGGTGAACTCCGCCCGCTTGACCACCGGGCTCAGTACCGTGCGCGGATCCTCCGGCGGCCCGGGCCTGATCTCCCCCACCTGCTCGATCAGCTCCTTCAGCAGCCGGTCGGCCACCTCCGGATGGACGATGGCGAACTTCGGGGTCATGCAGATCTGCCCGGAGCCGTAGTACCGCTCGCACAGGGCCCGCGCGGCGAGATCGACCTCGGCGTCGTGCCACACCAGCACCCCGTCGTTGCCCGACAGTTCGAGTACGGGCTTCTTCCCCGCGACCACGCACTCCCGCTCCAGCTTGAGGCCCTGCTCGGAGCCGCCGAAGAAGACGAGGTCGTCGCAGTCGGGGCTGTCCAGCCACTGGCGCACCACGGCGCGGGCGTGCGTGCAGACCACGTTCAGGGAGCCGGGCGGGGCACCGAGCCGCTCCAGGAGCGGGGCCACGATCTCCCGGTAGACGAAGCTGACGCCCAGCGGTGCGGTGGGCGGCGCGTTGACGACCAGGCTGTTGCCCGCGGCGAGCGCCAGCGCCCCGTAGAAGGAGTTGGAGGTCGGGGCGTTGCGCGGCGGGCTCAGGCACACCACCCCGTCCGGCTTGCGCACCATGCGGGTCCGCCGGCCGGCCGAGGTGCGCTCGGGCTCCCGCAGCCGTGCGGCGAAGTCGGCGACGGAGTCCGGGTGGAAGGAGGCGGTCACGGAGTCCAGCTCCCAGGCGGCCAGCCGTACGGGGTGGCCTTCGGCGACCAGCAGCCCGGTCAGCTCCTCGCGCCGCTCGACGACGGCCCGGTGGATGCCGTGCAGCAGCTCCATCCGGTCCGCGAGCGGGATCGCCGCCCATCCCGGCTGGGCGGCGCGAGCGGCGGTCAGGGCGCGCAGACCCTGCTCGGGGGCGGACATGGCGACGCGGCCGGCCAGCAGCCGGTCGTCGTACGGCAGGTCCTCGCCGCGCTCCAGCCGGGCCTTGAGCCCGAGCACCTCGAAGGGCTCGCGCAGGAGTTGACCCACCCGTGGCCAGTAGACCCATCGGGTGCCGGGCTCTTCGACGCCGTTGACCCATACCTCGTAAGAGTGCATCCACAACTTCCTAGCGGGATAACGGGAGTTCGTGATCACGCAGGAGATTACGCTAGGTGAACGAGGGACCCCGCACCGTAGCCGTGAAAGGCACTTGAAATGACGAACGACCTGCTCGACCGCAAGCTGGACCGCGCCTTCGCCCACCTCGATGTCAACGAGGACCAGGTGATCGACGAGCACGACATCATCGGGCTCGGTTCCCGCCTGCTGTCGGCCCTGGGCGAGCCGGCCACTTCCCCCAAGGCGACCCAGGTGATGGGCGGGCTGGTCGACTTCTGGCAGGAGCTCTTCACCGAGCTGGACATGGACCGGGACGGGAAGGTCACGCCGGAGGAGTACAAGCAGGGCATGACGCGCCTCTTCCGGGACGACCGCGCGGCCTACGACAAGTCGTTCCGGCCGATGGCGCACGCGATGCTCCTGGTCGTCGACAAGGACGACGACGGGCGGATCAGCCCCGAGGAGTTCCAGAAGGCCCAGACGGCCTTCGACACGAAGCTGAACCGCGAGGACACGGACGCGCTCTTCGCCCGGATCGACGCGGACCACGACGGGTTCCTCTCCGTGGACGAGCTCCTCGGCGCGGTGCGGGAGTACTACACCGGCACCGAGGAGGACGCCCCGGGCAACCTGCTCTTCGGCGAGCTCTAACCCTGGGAGGGGCCTGGCGGGCCTAGCCGGGGAGCCGGATTCCGTCAAGCCGCGAGATTTCGGGTCGTGACTCCGCGCGGGGGGCGGGGCGTACTGGGACGAACCCCGTCCGCCTCGCTCACCACAGGAGAGCAGTCATGAACCACGTCTCCCGGAAGCCGCGCCTCGTCCTGTTCGCCGCATCGGCCGCCATCGTCGCGGGCGGCGTGCTCGCACCTGCGACCGCGCTCGCCGCCACCCCCGCGAGTTCGCACGCGGTCAGGGCGGACGACACCGGCAACGAGTCCACCCTCTTGCTCCGCACCGGCCCCGACGACACCCTGATCGGCAAGGACCGGCCCGCCGAGGACGGCTCGGGCAAGTGGGGCAACGGAAAGCACGGCAAGCGCCCTGGCAAGCACGGATCTCCCGAGAGCCCCGTCTTCCAGGCTCCCGACCGTCCGGAGTGGCAGTGCATCACCGCCCCCTGCGGGCCTCCCGAAGGGTTCCCCGACGGCGGGGCGGAGGGAGACGCGACGATTCCCCGCCACGTGAAGACGTGAAGATCGACCGCGATCCATACCGCCCGAGAGGGACACCACACCGGAGCCCCGGGTCCGACACCACGGACCCGGGGCTCCGGTGCGTGTACGAGGAGACGCGAACGGCGCTTTTACAAGAAGGGGCCCCCTGCGTCAAGCCCCGAATGTGAGTGGCGTGACGCGCATCCCGCCATCGGGTTTATTTGAAGTACGCCCTCACCGGGAAGCACCGGAAGAAGTAGAGGGCAGGGAATCACCCCGGATCCTTTATCCGGAAGATTCTCTCATCCCCTCCCTTTTCTTCCTTTCCTTTCCGAATGGAGAACGACCATGTTCAAGATCCTGTCGACCCGCCGCATCGTCCTCGCTTCCGCTTCCGTCGCCCTGCTGGGTGGTGGCATAGCCCTCCCCGCCACCGCAATGGCCTCCCCTTCCGTCACCCCGCAGCACGCGGTGTCCTTCGTTCAGGACGACAGCGCCGACGGCATCGGTACCGGCGGTGACGCCAATGCGGAGAACACCACCGTCGGCGGTGAGTCCCGCGGCGGCGACGCCAACACCGGCGTCGGCAAGTGCAAGGGCAAGTGCACGATCACCACCGGCAACGCCACGGGCGGCGACTCCAGCGCCGACGCCATCAACACCGGCGACGCCACCGCGGTGGGCGG
>NZ_JBHVYI010000100.1:0-29064 GCF_042880975.1 Streptomyces sp. NPDC058289 | reverse complement strand
GACCTGGACCACAACCAGGTGCTCTACCAACTGAGCTACACCCACCACGAAGGGCGGCGGACCGTCCGTTCGATGTGCAAGCACAGCATAGCTGATCAGCGGGGTGCTCCCGCGACGCCTTTTCCGGCGGCCCGGCCCGCCGCCCCCGCAGGCAACCCCGCGCCCCGGATCGCCATCCCTACCCGTATGGGACCAAACCGACTGACCGGCCTGGACGCCGCCCGCGGCATCGCCGTCCTCGGCATGTTCGCCGTGCACGTCGGCCCGCCGCCCGCGCCCGAGGGCCCCGGCTGGCTGCTCGTCGCCGCCGACGGCCGGGCGCCCGCCGTCTTCACGCTCATCGCCGGGTTCTCCCTCGCGCTCGCCCGCTCCCGCGCCGCCGGACCGCCACCCCTGCGGGCCACCCTGACCCGCTGCGCGATCCTCGGCGCACTCGGCCTGTGCCTGGCCGCGCTCTCGCCCGGCATCCTCGTCATCCTGGCCTTCTACGCCGTCTACTTCCTGGCCGCCGAACCCTTCACCCGGCTGCGCACCCGCACCCTGGCGGCCGTCGCCGGCGCCTCGGTGGTGCTGGGCCCGGTCCTCTCGTACCTCCTGGGCCCGCCCCTCGGGCTGCGCACCGGAGGGCGCGGCGCCACGCCCGTCCCCGCCGACCTGACGAGCTGGGCGGCGGCCGGGGGGATGCTGCGGGACCTGCTGCTCTCGGGTGCGTACCCGCTGCTCACCTACTTCCCGTACATCCTGGCCGGCATGGCCCTCGGCCGCCTCGCCGACCTGCGGAGCGAGCGGTCGCTGCGGCTGCTGACCGGCTTCGGGGCGGCGGCCGCCGTCGCCGGCTACGGCGCCTCCCGGCTCGCGCTGGGACCCGGCGGCCGGCGCGGGCCGCTGCTGGAGGCCGTCGCACGGGAACACCCCTGGGCGGCGGCGGAGCCCGATCCGGTCGCGGCCGTCCTGGGGGAGCAGTTCGGTGCCGTCCCCAGCACCTCCTGGGACTGGCTGCTGACGGCCGGCCCCTACAGCCAGACCCCGCTGGAGACCCTCGGCAACTCCGGGGTCGGGGCGGCCCTCATAGGCCTCCTCGCGCTGACCGCGCACCGCGCGGGCCGGGCGGCGACGCGACTGCTCCGGCCGCTCGCCGCCGTCGGGGCGATGGCCCTGACGGTGTACGTGGCGCACGCGCTCGCGCTGGCGGTGTTCCTGCGGGGCTGGAGCGGGTGGGGCGTGCTGGCCGTGTTCTCGGCGTGCGCCCTGATCGGCTGCGTGCTCTGGCGCCGCCTCCTCCACGGTACGGAGCTGCACCGCGGCCCCCTTGAATGGGCCCTACGGGCGGCAACCCCGGCAGGGCGGGCGGCGGGCTGACGCCCTGGGCTTGTCCCCTACCCGCCCTTCGCCCGTTCCCGGGCTCTGCCCGGGCCCGGTCCTCAAACGCCGGACGGGCTGGATGTGCCGCTGCGCGGCAAAATTCAGCCTCGCCGGCGTTTGAGGCGCGGGGTCTGGGGCGGAGCCCCGGGGAACGGGCGAAGGGCGGGTAGGGGAGATCCCCCGCGAAGCGGTGATCGGCGCGGCCCCTGCCGTCGGGGGGTGGGGCGCGGGAGGATCGGAGGCATGGACCATGACTTCGATCCCTTCACGGCCGCCGACTACGCCGCCCGGATGGCCGCCGCCGCGCAGGCCGCCGCCGACGCGGGGCTGGCCGGCCTGCTGGTCGCCCCCGGGCCCGACCTGGCCCACCTCACCGGGTACCGGCCCGTCGACACCGAGCGGATGACCCTGCTCGTCCTCGCCGCCGGGCAGGACCCCGTCCTCGTCGTCCCCGCCCTGGAAGCCCCCGACGCGGCGAAGTCCCCCGCAGCGGGAGCGCTGACCCTGCGGGACTGGGCCGACGGGAAGAACCCGTACGCCGTGACCTCGCCGCTGCTGGACGTGACCGGCCGCTTCGGGGTCAGCGACAACGCCTGGGCCCTGCACCTGCTGGGCCTGCAGCGGGAGTTGCCGAGCACCTCGTACGTCTCGCTGACCGATGCCCTGCCGATGCTGCGCGCGGTCAAGGACGAGCGCGAGCTGGCCCGGCTCGCGGCGGCCGGCGAGGCGGCCGACGCCGCCTACGCGCAGATCCTCCACGTCCCCTTCGCCGGCCGCCGGGAGAGCGACGTCGCCGCCGACCTGGACGCGCTGCTGCGCGTGCACGGCCACTCCCAGGTGGACTTCACCGTCGTCGGCTCCGGCCCGAACGGCGCCAACCCGCACCACGAAGCCGGCGACCGGGTCATCCAGCACGGGGACATGGTGGTCCTCGACTTCGGCGGCCTCAAGCACGGTTACGGCTCCGACATCTCCCGTACCGTCCACGTCGGCGAGCCCACGGAGGAGGAGCAGCGCGTCCACGACATCGTCCGCGAGGCCCAGTTGGCGGGCGTGGCGGCGGCCCGGCCGGGGGCCGCCTGCCAGGACGTGGACCGGGCGGCCCGCGCGGTGATCACCGAATTCGGCTACGGCGAGCAGTTCATCCACCGCACGGGCCACGGCATCGGAGTCACCACGCACGAGCCGCCGTACATGGTGGAAGGGGAGGAGCAGCCCCTCGTCCCCGGCATGTGCTTCTCCGTAGAGCCGGGGATCTACCTCCCGGGGCGGTTCGGGGTCCGGATCGAGGACATCATCACGGTCACCGAGAACGGCTGCCGCAGCTTCAACAACGCCTCCCGCGAGCTGGCCATCGTGCAGTAGGCGCGCGGCAGCGGAAGGCCGCCACCTCGCCGGGGCTCAGGACCCGGCGAGGACCAGGCGGTAGCCGTAGTCGACGCTCTCCCGCTCCAACAGGTCGGCGTGGCGCCGCTGCCAGGCCCCCGAGCGCAGGTCCTCGCGCAGCCGGGCGATCGCCGGCTCCACGACGGAGGCCGGCAGGCTCGCGAGGGTGGAGCTGGCAGCGCGTACGACCGGGTCGAGGTAGGACTCGGGCCGGCGCCAGAAGGCGGCCCGGAACCCGTCGGTGAAATCGTGCGGGACGGGGAAGGGCAGCACGGTGTGCGCGTCCAGTGCCTCGGTCACCACGGACAGCGGAGTGAAGGCGGAGCGGTCCAGCTTCCCGATCTCCGGCAGGTACTCCTCGAAGAGCCACAGCTCCGTCCGGTGCTCCGGATCCCAGGTGAAGACGGCCTGGCGCCGGGAGACCCGCCGCAGTTCGGCCAGTCCGCGCGCCGGGTCCGGCCAGTGGTGGACGGTCATCACGGCCATCGCAGCATCGAACGCCCCGTCCTCGAAGGGCAGTTCCTCGGCCCCTGCCTTGATCTTGCGGGTCCCCGGGTGTTGGTCGAGCATGACCTGGGACGGTTCAACGGCCGTCACCTCGCGGTCCTGCGGCTCGTACGAACCGGCGCCCGCGCCGACGTTGACCACGGTGCGGGCGTCTCCCAGGGCGCCCGCGATCAGCGAGGCGAGCCGGGGGTCGGGCCGCCGGATCTTCCGGTAACCCACCCCGATCCGGTCGTACTTGGCCGCGTGCCCGCCGTCTGCGGAAAACTCATCGGATTCGATCTCCATGGGGCCGATCCCATCAGACGGCCCCGCGCCTCCGCGACAGGGTTTACGGGCCGGGCCGGACCGGGCCCCCTCCTCCCGCCCTAAGGGCCCAGCACCACCGCCGACTCGGCCGGTACGTGGACCCGCCCGTCGGCGTCCGGATGCTCGACGGGCAGCCAGGCGGCCAGCACCCGAACCCCGTTGCGGCCGAGCGCGACGGTCACCGGCTCATCGGAGAGGTTCACCACCACGCGGACGTCGCCCCGGCGGAACATCAGCCAGCGGCGCTCCTCGTCATGGGCGATCCGCAGAGCCGCCAGATCGGGATCGCGCAGGTCGGAGTGGGTCCGGCGGAGCGCGATCAGGGAGCGGTGCCAGTCCAGCAGCCGGGCGTGGGACTCCCGGCCCGGCTCGTCCCAGTCCAGGCAGGAGCGGTCGCGGGTCGCCGCGTCCTGGGGGTCGGGGATCTCCTCCGCCTTCCAGCCGTGCTCCGCGAACTCCCGCCGTCGGCCCGCCCGTACGGCCTCGGCGAGCTCCTCGTCGGGATGGTCGGTGAAGTACTGCCACGGCGTGCCGGCGCCCCACTCCTCGCCCATGAACAGCATCGGCACGAACGGCCCGGTCAGCACCACCGTCGCCGCGCACGCCAGCAGCCCGGGGGACAGGGAGGCCGCGAGCCGGTCGCCCAGCGCGCGGTTGCCGATCTGGTCGTGGGTCTGGGCGTAGCCGAGGAAGCGGTGCGCCGGGGTGCTGCCGCGGTCCACCGCGCGGCCGTGGTGGCGGCCCCGGAAGGAGGACCAGGTCCCGTCGTGGAAGAACGCACGGGTCATGGTCTTGGCGAGGGCCCCGAGCGGGGCCTCGGCGAAGTCCGCGTAGTACGCCTGGGCCTCACCGGTCAGCGTGCAGTGCAGGGCGTGGTGGAAATCGTCGTTCCACTGTGCGTGCAGGCCCAGGCCCCCGGCGGCGCGCGGGTTCGTGGTGCGCGGATCGCAGCGGTCGGACTCCGCGATCAGGAACAGCGGCCGGCCGGTCTCGGCGGCCAGCTCGTCCACCGCCGCGGACAGCTCCTCCAGGAAGGTCAGCGCCCGCCCGTCGGCGAGCGCGTGCACCGCGTCCAGCCGCAGCCCGTCGATCCGGTAGTCGCGCAGCCAGGCCAGCGCGCTGCCCAGGAAGTAGGCGCGCACCTCGTCGGAGCCGGGCGCGTCCAGGTTCACCGCCGCGCCCCAGGGGGTGTGGTGGGTCTCGGTGAAGTACGGGCCGAAGACGGGGAGGTGGTTGCCGGAGGGGCCGAGGTGGTTGTGGACCACGTCGAGCACCACGCCGAGCCCGGCGGCGTGCGCGGCCTCCACGAACCGGACCAGCCCGGCCGGGCCCCCGTACGGCTCGTGCACCGCCCAGGGCGCGACCCCGTCGTACCCCCAGCCGTGCCGCCCGGGGAACGGGCAGACCGGCATCAGCTCGACGTGGGTGACGCCGAGGGCGGTGAGGTGACCGAGGCGGGCGGCCGCCGAGTCGAAGGTGCCCTCGGGGGTGAAGGTGCCGATGTGCAGCTCGTACAGGACGGCGTCCTGGAGCGGTACCCGGGGGGAGGGTGCCGGCTCGGCGGGGGTGAGGGAGGCGAAGTCGACCACGGCCGAGTGCCCGTCGGGGCCGTCCGGCAGGCGCCGCCCGCGCGGATCCGGTCGTACGGGGTGTTCGGAGACGGCCGACCGGCCGGTGGCCGCGAGGTCTGTGTGCTGCCCTAGGTGCCCGGGGTGGACCGGGTCGCGCGGATCGTCCTCGGGGTGGACCGGCTCACTCGGATCGGCCCCGGGCGCGGGAGCCTCCGGGGCGCCGCCCAGCTGGAACCCGTACCGGGAACCGTCGGCGGCCGGAGCCTCCACGACCCACCAGCCGGCGCGCTCCGGATCGGGCGCCATCGCGTACGCGGCCCCCTCGAGCCGCAGTGCGACCCGGTCTGTCAGCGGTGCCCACACCTCGAACTGCACGGACGGTCCCCTCGTCTGGCGGCGGTACCCCAACCTGCGTGTCCGGGCCATCATCCCCGGCTCGTCGCGGGAGTTCTGGACACTCTGCCCCCGACAGGCCGACAATCACCTGGTGACGTCGAGTTTCGAGTTCCCCGCCTTCCCCGCCCCGCGGCTCTCCGATGCCGAGCGCGACCGCGCCCTGGGCCAGCTCAGGGAGGGCGCCGCCGTCGGCAAGCTGTCGCACGACACCTTCCTGCGCCGCATGGAACTCGCCCTCGTCGCCCGCCGATCCGAGGACCTCGCCGTGCTCACCGCGGACCTGGAGGGCCGGGAGGCCGGGGAGAGCCCGTGGACCCGTCGGCTGTTCGGCTGGGTGGGGCGGGTCTCGGCCGTGTCCGTGGGAGTACGGCAGGCCTGGGCCGCGGAGAAGCTGCCCGCGCTGCTCCTCCCGCACCCGAGCGCCGGACCGCTGCGGATCGGCCGCGACCCGGGCAACGGGCTGCGCCTGAGCCACGAGACGGTCTCGCGCGCTCACGCGGAACTGAGCGTCCGGGACGGGGTCTGGGTGGTGCGGGACCTCGGCTCGACGAACGGGACCACGGTGAACGGGCGCCGGGTGACGGGCTCGGCGGTGGTGCGGGACGGGGACCAGATCGGCTTCGGCCGGATGACCTTCAGGCTCTCGGGCGGCTGAGTCCGGGGCCGCGGATCCGGGCCGAGGCTCGGGGGTGCGGGGCCCGGTTGGCGGGTGGAGGCCCAGGGATGCGGGACCCGGTTGGCGGGTGGAGGCGGGCCGTGCGGAGGATGGCACCCATGGAACACACGTCTGCCGCCCCCGTCGTACGGCCCGCGCGCCCCGAGGACCTGCCCCGGCTGGTCGAGCTCATGCGGGAGCACATGGTGTACGAGAGGTCCGCGCCGCGCACGGCCGGTCTCGCCGACCGGCTCGGCGCGCAGCTGTTTGCCGACGGGGCCCGGCTGTGGGTGCTGCTGGCCGAGACCCCGGGTGGCGAGGTCGCCGGGTACGCCGCCTGCTCGGCCGAGTTCTCCTTCTGGGAGGCCCGCGAGTACCTCCACATGGACTGCCTCTACCTGGCCGAGGAGGCCCGGGGGCACGGCCTCGGGGCCGCCCTGATGGACGGGGTGGCCGCGCTGGCCCGCGAGCTGGGCCTGGGCCACGTCGAGTGGCAGACGCCCGACTGGAACGAGGGCGCGATCCGCTTCTACGACCGGCTCGGAGCCACCGCCAAGCCGAAGCTCCGGTACGCCCTGCCGGCGGAGTAGCCCGCGACCGCCACCCCCGCTGATCCGATCGCCCCCTCGCCTACCGCCCCGCCGCCACGAGCCGGTCGTAGGCCGCCAGGACAACGCGGGACTGGTGCTCCACCTGCGTGGCCACCGGGACCCAGCGTGCCTGGAAGCGGTCCGCGAACTCCTCGCACCACCCCGTGACGAGCCGGTCCACGGCCGACGCCGTCGGCTGTCCCTGGGCGCGCAGCACCCGGAGCAGCATCGCCGCGGCGCGCAGCGAGAGCCGCCGGCCGAAGGCGTCGATGCTCCCGATGTACGCGGCCGTCGCCTCGGCGGGCGCTCCGGGGCCCGTCCACTCGGCGGCGATCCGGGGGATCAGCGCGAGCGTCCAGTCCACCGCGCGCAGCAGGGCCGCGGCGCCCGGATCCGTACCGCCGCCCGCGCCCTCGCGCAGGGCCGCCACCCGCGCGGCGTCGGCGGTGAGCCGGCCGGCCAGGATGCGCAGGGCGGCGCGGGGGTCGGGGTGCGGGGCCGGGTCGTCCACCAGGTCCGAGGCCCACATGGGGACTTCGACGATCGCGGTGGTGCCGGCGTGGCGGTGGGCGTGGTACCAGGTGCTGAGCCGGGTGTCCTCGGGATGGAAGGGCCCCTCGGCCGTGGTCCCGGGCTCGGGCATCACGAAGATCCCCGCCCCCGGCGAGGGCCAGCCCGAGGCGTCGGAGGCGCTGGTCTCGACGGGAATGTGCAGCTCGGCGGCCGATTTCCCGAAGGGCTCGGCGAGCCCGGGTATGTCCCGGGTCAGCTGCACCCAGGAGCCGCCGAGATCGGTGCCGTGCAGGGAGACCTGGAGGGCGGGCCGGAGCTCGTCGATGAGCCGCGTCAGGGCGAGGGTCTCGGGCGGCAGGCGGTCCGGGGGCAGTAAAGACGGCGCCCACTCCGGCTGTTCGGGGCCGGGCGGCCGGAAGAAGTTCCGGTGGTAGTCGAGCAGGGAGTAGGGGCGGGGCGTGCGGTGCAGGGCCGCTCCGTCGGGGTCGGCGCAGAGCAGGAAGTGCCAGGTGGCTGTGACCATGGCTGGGGCGGCGGGGGCCGAGGCGGGGTCCGCCCCGGCACCGGTGCGCGTTGCCGCGCCGCCGGCCTCGGCGCCGCCGGTGCCCGCGGCTTCGTGGAGGAGCCTGCGCGCGAGCGCGAGGGCGGTCGCACCGCCCACGGGCTCGTTGGCGTGGGCGCCGGCGACGACGAGCACGTTCGCGGTGGTCCGGTCCGCGGCCCCGGCCATCTCCGTGGAGCCCACGGAGAGCAGCCACAGGGGTTCCCCGGACCGGGACGCGCCGATCTGGCGGAGCCGGGCCAGGGCGGGGTGTTCATCGGCCAGGGCGCGTGCGGCCAGGGCCAGTTCGTGAGGGGTGGGGTAGCACATGTCACGGATGAGGGTCACAGACGGTCCCATTCCCGCCCTGCGCGTGCCCTAGTGCTGTGACCGGGAAGTTTGCCGATCGGCGCCGGGTCAGCCCGTGACCTGGACGATGCTCACGTAGCTGTTGCCGGTGAGGTGGGTGGCGTCGGCGTCGACGAAGCGGATGAGCCACTGGCCGCTGGTCTGTGCGGTGAACTTCTGGCTGACGGCTCCGTTGGCCCCGGAGACGGAGGTGCCCATCTCCTGGTACGCGGAGGTAGGCGTGGGCCGGAAGTAGTAGCGGACCTTCTTTCCGGGATAGGCCACGTACCCCTTGACGGGGTCGTAGGCCTGCAGAACTCCGGTGATGGTCAGCTGCTGTCCCTTGGCCACGGGGCGCGGGGTGAAATTGGCGTCGGAGAAGCGGGTCTTGGTGCGCGTCTGGCGGATCACCCGGGTGCCGCTGCTGGGGCCGATGTTGGTGGTGCCCGGGGTGTGCACCCGCCAGTTGTCGGGAACCGCCGTGTAAGCCGGCGGGCCGGCCGTCACGGTGAACGTCTTGTTGTAGGGCACCACGAAGGACTGGGCGGTGACCCATCGGCCGGACCACGACTCCTGGTACTGGATCTCGACGGGCGCCTGCTGGCTGGTGACGCCGTCTACGAGGACCTTTCCGCTGATGGTCAGCTTGCCGTACTTGGTGGTGGAGACCAGCTTCTCCTCGACGACCTTGGTCGTGTGGGTGATCTTGGTTACGGTCGCGGTGCGCGTGCCGCCCCCCGTGAGCCAGATGTGGTCGACGCTCACGTTCCAGGAACCGGTTCTGAGGATCGTGGGCGCGTACGCGAAGACGCCGTCGTCACCCGCGGTGACGGGCGCGCGATAGGAGCCCTGCGCGTTCTCCTGGATGGCCACGTGCCCGCCGGCCACGGGCTTGACCGTGCCGTCGGCCGCACGGCGGGCGAGCTTGCCGCGCAGGTTCACAGCGGTCCCGTACCGCACAGTGAGGGGCCCCGGGGTGGAGAGGGTGAGTACGGCCTCCTGGGGCTTGGTCCGGACGTCGATCGTCAGGGGGCTCCCGGTGTCCCCGCTCACCAGCTCCGCGGTGAGGGACAGACTGGTCTCGTTGCCGAGTGCGGCGACGGAGGTGGTGAACCGCCCCTGTGCGTCGGACACCGCATCGGTAGTGCCCCTCCCGAGTGAGACGCGGACGTTCGCACCGGCCAGCGGCAGGCGCCGGCCGTTGCGCGGGTGGACCGCGGTGACCGAGCCGGTGACCTGGGCGTCGAGGTCGTCCAGGGAGAACTCGGTCCGGCTGGAACTCGCCTGGAACCGGGCGTCGAGCGCGTAGGTGGACCGTCCGGCGTTGCGGCGGCTCAGCTCCTTGCCGTCACGGTCCTTGGCGTACACGTCCAGCTCGTAGTCCCCCATGTCGGCGAGGACGAGCGGCTGGTCGTCGCCCTGGTACCACCTCGTGTCGCTCCCTATCTCGGAGGTGCCGCCGTTGTCGAAGTGGAAGGTGAGCTGGTCGACCACGGCGACGACCTTGTCGGTGCCCGCCCGGCGCACCTCGACCCGGACCGGGGTCGGGGCCGGGACATTGGCGTCCTGGTAACCGGTGAAGACGATGAACCGATTGTCCTCGTCCTTGTAGACACCGGCAGTCGGCACCGTGCTCTCCAGGCTCTTCGCCCCCGTGTCCGCCGCCAGCGGAGCCCGCAGCTCGGCCGGGACGGCCGACGGGGAGGAGCCCCCCGGGGTGCCGGGGGGCGCGGCGGTGGCGGCGGGTGCCACCACCACGCCCATGGCCGTGAGCACAACCGCCGTACTGACGGCCGTCATCGTCCTCTTGAACTTGTTCACCGGATTCCCCCGTGTCTCGCCTGGCATCGACTGCACGGCTTCGACGGCTGATCAGCCCCGATGGTTGTACGGGAAGGCGGACCGGTCGGCCGGAGTCACGCCGGGTCGGCGTCCTCCCTGAGCAGGATCACGACCGGCGAGGCGCCGCCGAGGAGCGCGGCGAGCGGCGCCTCGCCCTCGTACGGGGCTTCGTGCGTACCCTCCGCGGGCCCGAGGAACGCCTGCCGCCGCCACCGGCCCGGAGGCAGGGTCAGGGCGGTGTCCCGCCAGCCGCCCGCCGTCGCCAGGCCGTACGCCAGCCGGGTGGCCACCGCCACCAGGCCGGGTCCGGAACCGGGGCCGGAACCGGCTCCGGCGCCCCGGGCGAAGGCCACGCAGTGCTCCGCCGCCGGGCCCCGGGCGGTCAGCGGCGCGTAGCCGGCGAACAGCCCGGGCCGGCTCCGGCGCAGCCGCAGCAGGGCGGCGGTGAGGGCGAGCTTCTCCTCGGCCGTGCCGGACGGCGCGGCTCCCGCGTCCAGCCGGGCCAGGGCCTCCCGGGGGAAGACGGCGGGCCGCCGGTTGTCGGGGTCGACCAGGCCCCGGTACTCCGTCTCCGCGCCCTGGTAGACCTCCGGGACCCCGGGCATGGCCAGGTGCAGCAGCGCCGCGCCGAGCAGATTGGCGCGGGCCGCCGCCGCCAGGGGCCCGGACGGCTCCGGTGCGGCCGCCGGGAGGTACCCCGGGACCGTGGCCTCGTACGCGGGGTCCTGCTCGGTCCACGTGGTGTGCAGCGCGGCTTCGCGGACGGCCTTCAGCAGGGCCTCGGCGAGCCGGTCGCGGCGCTCGTCGGGGGAGCCGTCGGCCCCGAGTCCGAACGCCGTCTGCCAGGCCACCCAGGCGAGTTGGGGATCCGCCCCGGCCGGCGCCGGTACGGACTCCGGGTCCTGCGAGAGCGCCGAGATCCGGGCCCGGACGTCCGCACTGCGCTTCGTGTCGTGCGTGGTCAGCACGGTCCCGGAGCGGGGCCACAGCCGCGCCTGCTCGGTGCAGTACGCGTGGAACTCCGCCACCGTGACCGCCGGAGCCCCCGGATCCCCGCCCACTTCCGTGGCCGACAGCAGCGGGGCGTACCGGTAGAACGCCCTGTCCTCGAGGGACTTGGCGCGCAGGGCCGCCGAGGTCTGGGCGAAGCGGGCCGCGAAGGTCGGGTCCCGCAGCAGGAGTTCGCGTACGCCCGCCACCGGGGCCGCGCCGGCCTCCGCGGCGGCCCGCTCCAGGGCCTTGGGTGCGAGTTCCGGATCGCCGGGGTAGGGCCGGTAGACGGGGTAGGCGATGAGCAACTCACGCACGGCAGGGGCGAGTTCCGGTCCGGACAGCCGTTCCAGCGTGGCCAGCTCGGCGGCCAGGTCGCCGGTCAGGACCTCTCGGGCACCCGCCGCGGCGGTCCGCTCCCAACGGGGCTGCCCGGTCGCCTCGCGGAACCGGGCGTCGAGCCGCGCCGCCCCGGCAGGGTCGGTCAGCACCCCGTCCACCCGGTACAGCGCGTCGTACCCGGTGGTTCCGGCCACCGGCCAGGCGGGAGCCAACCGCTCCTCGCGGGCCAGGATCTTCTCGACCACCACCCAGCAGTGACCGCCGACGGAGTCCCGCAGACGCCGCAGGTATCCCGCGGGGTCGGCCAGGCCGTCCACGTGGTCGATCCGCAGCCCCTCGGCGACCCCGTCCCGGACCAGCTCCAGCACCTTGGCGTGCGTGGCGTCGAAGACCTCGGGGTCCTCGACCCGCACCCCGATCAGCTCCGAAATGGTGAAGAAGCGACGGTAGTTGAGGCTGGTCCTGGCCTCCCGCCAGCATGCGGGCCGGTACCACTGGGCGGCGAGCAGGTCCGCCGGCTCCAGCCCGGCCGTGCCCTCCCGGAGCGGGAACTCCAGCTCCCCGATCCGCAGCACGGCACGATCGCCGGCCCCGACCCCGCCGACGACCTCGACGGCTCCCGGATCCAGCGGCTCGGCGAGCACGGGCAGCAGCAGCTGCCCCCCGCCCGCCTCCCAGTCGATGTCGAACCAGCGCGCGTACGGCGAGCCGGGACCCTGCCGGGCCACCTCCCACAAGGGCCGGTTGAGGCGGAGCGGCGCCGGCAGTGCCATGTGGTTCGGCACGATGTCGAGCACCAGTGCGAGCCCGTGCTCACGGGCCTCGGCGGCCAGGGCCCGCAGTCCGTCCTCCCCGCCCAGCTCCACCCGGACCCGGGTGTGGTCGGTGACGTCGTACCCGTGCGAGGAGCCGGGCACGGCCTCCAGTACGGGGGACAGGTGCAGGTGCGAGACCCCGAGCGAGGCGAGGTACGGTACGACGGCCCGCGCGTGCCCGAAGGTGAACTCGGGGCGCAGCTGGAGGCGGTAGGTCGATGCCGGGGTGACGGCCGGTGGTCCATCGGATTCCGGCCGGTTGAACGCGGGACTCGGGCGACCGGTGCGCAGGGGCAGGCTCATGAGAACGTACGTACCCAGGATGCGGGATTCCGTGCCATTACCCAATGCATCCGGGTGACTGCACCGGGTTAACGTTGCTCAAGTGTTTGGAACCGTCAACACCTATCGAAAAGTCATTGCCCTGACCGGGCCCCTACTCCCGCTCTTTTCCTTCTTCGCCCGACTGCCCGTCGCGATGTCGCAGTTCGGCAGCGTCCTCCTGGTCGCCGAGACCAGCGGCTCCCTCGCCACCGCGGGCATAGTCGGCGGCACCCTCTCCGCAGGCCAGGTGGTCTTCGGGCCCGTCCTGGGCCGGCTGGCCGACCGTCACGGGCAGCGCCCCGTGGTGCTGACGGCCGCCGCGGTCAACGCCGTGGCGACCGCGGCCCTGGTGGCCGGGGCGCTCTCCGACCTCGCCACCGTCCCGCTCGCCGCGATCGGCGCCGTCACCGGGGCCTCCGTCCCGCTGATCGGACCGCTCGCCCGTACCCGCTCCGTGGCCCTGGCGCACCGTGCCAAGTCCGACGAGAGCGTCGTGGGCGCCATCCACTCCCTCGAAGGCACCCTGGACGAGGTCTCCTTCGTCTTCGGACCCGCCCTCGTGGGCCTGGCCACCCTCGTCCTGCACCCGGCCGTCGCCCTCGGCGGCGCGGCCGCCCTCGTGGCCGTCTTCGGCACCCTCTACGCACTGCACCCGACCGCCGCCGTCACGGCCGGAGTGCCCGCAGGGGTCCGCCGGGAGAAGGACCGCTCCCGGGTGCGCCCGCCGCGCGTGGTCTTCGCGGTACGGGGCTCCCTCGCCCTTCAGGGCGCCATGTTCGGCGCCTGCCAGGCCGGAATCGCCGCCCTGACCGCACAGTTGGGCGTCCCCGGCCAGGCCGGCATCGTGTACGCGGCCATGGGCGTCGTCAGCGCCGCCGTCGGGCTCTCGCTCGGCGCGCTGCCCGCCCGCTTCGGATTGCGGCTGCGTTGGCGCTGGGCCACGGCCGCCGCGCTCGTGCTCTCCGTACCGCTGCTCTTCACGGAGACCCTGTGGCCGCTGTACGCGGTCGTCACCGTGCTCGGAGCCGCCTACGCCCCGCACCTGATCACCGCCTTCGCCATCACCGAGCGCGCGGTGAGCCCGTGCCGGCTCGCCGAGTCGATGGCCTTCGCCGCCAGCTCCCTCGTCGCCGGCCAGGCCGCCTCGCTCGCCGTCTCGGGGCGGCTCGCCGAGGCGTACGGGCCCTCCGCCGCCTTCGCGGTGGCCGTGGGGGCGGCCGCCCTGTGCCTGGTCCTGGCCCTGGTCACCCGGGTGCCGTCGGCCCGGACGCACGCGCCGGTGGTGGCCGGCGGGGGCGGCCGCCCGGACGTCCTCCTGGAAGGCGCCGCCTACGCCGGTCACTGAAGCGGCGCCCACGCCGGGCGCCGTAGCGGCGCCTATGCCGGGCGCTGAAGCACCACCAGACACCGTCCTGTCAGTGTCACCCGGTCCCCGGCCGCGTACTGCGGCCCGGTACCGGGTGCCAGCACCTCCGGCCGTGCCGTGTCCACGACCAGGCGCCACTGCGCCCCGTGCCCGGCCGGGACCGTGAAGTCCTGTGCTTCGGCGCCCGCGTTGAACATCAGCAGGAACGAGTCGTCGGTGATCCGCTCCCCGCGGGTGCCGGGCTCCGAGATGGCCTCCCCGTTCAGGAACACCGCCAGCGCCCGCGCGTGCTGCGCCTGCCAGTCACGGGCCCGCATCTCCTCGCCGTGCGGGGTGAACCAGGCGATGTCCGAGAGCTCGTCGTGCGTCCCCTCCACCGGCCGGCCGTGGAAGAAGCGGCGCCGCCGGAACACCGGATGTTCCCGCCGCAGCCACACCATCCGCCGGGTGAACTCCAGCAGGGCGGGCGCCGGTTTGCCGGGCTCCGGCCAGTTCACCCACGACAGCTCGTTGTCCTGGCAGTAGGCGTTGTTGTTGCCGCCCTGGGTGCGGGCGAACTCGTCGCCGTGACTGATCATCGGCACGCCCTGCGACAGCATCAGCGTGGCGATGAAGTTGCGCATCTGGCGCTCGCGCAGCTCCCCGATCTCCGGATCCTCCGTCGGCCCCTCCACCCCGCAGTTCCAGGAGCGGTTGTGGGTCTCGCCGTCCCGATTGCCCTCGCGGTTGGCCTCGTTGTGCTTGTCGTTGTACGAGACCAGGTCGTTCAGGGTGAAACCGTCGTGGCAGGTGGTGAAGTTGATCGAGGCCAGCGGCCGCCGGCCGTCGTCCTGGTAGAGGTCGGAGGAGCCCGTCAGCCGGCCCGCGAACTCCGCGAGCGTGCGCGGCTGCCCGCGCCACAGGTCCCGTACGGTGTCCCGGTACTTGCCGTTCCACTCGGTCCACAGCGGCGGGAAGTTGCCCACCTGGTAGCCGCCTTCGCCCAGGTCCCACGGCTCCGCGATCAGCTTGACCTGGCTGACCACCGGATCCTGCTGGACCAGGTCGAAGAACGAGGACAGCCGGTCCACCTCGTGGAACTGGCGGGCCAGCGTGGCCGCCAGGTCGAAGCGGAAGCCGTCCACGTGCATCTCGGTGACCCAGTAGCGCAGCGAGTCCATGATCAGCTGGAGCACGTGCGGGGAGCGCATCAGCAGCGAGTTCCCGGTGCCCGTGGTGTCCATGTAGTGCCGGGGATCGTCCGCGAGGCGGTAGTACGAGGCGTTGTCCAGCCCCCGGAAGGACAGCGTCGGGCCCAGGTGGTTCCCCTCGGCGGTGTGGTTGTAGACCACGTCGAGGATCACCTCGATGCCGGCCTCGTGCAGGGCCCGTACGGCCGACTTGAACTCCAGCACCTGCTGGCCGCGGTCGCCCGAGGCGTAGCCGTTGTGCGGGGCGAAGAAGCCGATGGTGTTGTAGCCCCAGTAGTTGCTGAGCCCGTCGTCCACGAGGCGGTGGTCGTTGACGAACTGATGGACCGGCATCAACTCCAGAGCCGTCACCCCGAGCTTGGTCAGGTGCCCGATCACCGCGGGGTGCGCGAGGGCGCCGTAGGTGCCGCGCAGCTCCTCGGGGAGGTCGGGGTGGCGCATGGTCAGGCCCTTCACGTGGGCCTCGTAGAGCACGGTGTGGTGGTACTCGTGGCGCGGCGGCCGGTCGTTGGCCCAGTCGAAGTACGGGTTGACCACGACCGAACTCATGCTCTTGGGTGCGGAGTCCAGATCGTTGCGGGAGTCGGGGCGGCCGAAGTGGTAGCCGTACACCTCCTCGCCCCAGTCGATGCTCCCCGCGATGGCCCGCGCGTACGGGTCCAGGAGCAGTTTCGCCGCGTTGCAGCGCCGTCCGCGCTCGGGCTCGTACGGCCCGTGCACCCGGAATCCGTAGCGCTGACCGGGCATGATGCCCGGCAAGTAGGCGTGCCGGACGAACGCGTCGGTCTCCCGCAGTTCGATCGCGGTCTCCGAACCGTCGTCGTGCAGCAGGCACAGTTCGATGCGTCGGGCGGCCTCCGAATAGACCGCGAAATTGGTGCCGGCGCCGTCATACGTGGCACCGAGCGGATACGCCTGTCCCGGCCAGACCTGCATAGAAAACGACTCTTCCCCTCGGTGTCGGCTGATCCGGCGTGGACCACGTCCCTGCCAGATCTTCCCCGAAAGAGGGCTTCCACGCGGGGACTTGGGAGGGTCCTACCGGGTGACCCGGAGAGCTGATAAGAGGTTCGGTGGACCATGGGGAGATCCGATCGTCGGCAGAGCGGATAATGGGCCAACGGACGGACCGGGTACGGACCGTGAGCCCGCGTCGGGCCCAGGGGCGCGCATCGGGCTGCAGGGGGCCGCACGCGCGGAGTACCCTTCCGTGATCACTGGAGACGGGCGTCCAGACGCAGGAGGCGGTGCACGGGTGAGCTCGGGAGGTCTGGAGCTGCCCCCTGGTGACGGCGGTCACGAGGGCGGCCCGGCGGACGCCGCGGGCGGTGCGGCCGGCGGAATCCCCGCCGGGGCCGTGTCGCTGGCCCCGCCGGAAGCCGGCGGGACCGGGAAGGCGCAGGCGGGAGCCGGTGCCGAGCTGGACTGGGGCGCGGACGCCTGGAGCGAGGTCCGGACCCGGGCCCAGCGCGCCGGCCGTGCGTACATCTGGCTGAACCTGATCGAACAGCGGCTGCGCTCCGTGGTCGGAGCGGTGCTCCGGCCCGTCTACGAGCCCGTCCACGGCGGGGACGACTGGGTGGTGGCGGCCGCGGGCCCCGCCGGCCAGGAGTGGGTGCAGCGCGCGGTCGCCGTACGCGAGGTCAGCCGCCGCAAGGGCTACCTGCTGGACTCCGCCGACGACAACGTGCTGAGCTTCCTCACCCTGCCGCAGCTGCGCGAACTGATGGTCCAGCACTGGCCCTGCTTCGAGCCCTACTTCGACGACCGGCGCGAGATCGAGCAGGCGCTGGACGAGCTGGAGGTCACGCGCAACGTCGTCTCGCGCAACCGGGCCCTGTCCCGGGCGGTCCTGGAACAGGCCGAGCGGGCGTCGGCGCGGCTGCTGGAGGTACTGGGCGGCGGCGGGGGCTCGCCGGCGGCGGACCGGCTGCCCATCGACGCCGTCGAGGACCTGGTCGGCGACCGGTACGCGGACGTCATCTCCGTCCACCCGGACCGGGTGCGGCTGCAGCGCCAGCTCCCGGCGGAAGACCTCTTCGGCGGCGCGCGGCGGCTCGACGCCATCGGCATCGGGCTGAACCTGCTGGTCCAGAACTTCTCGGGCCGAAGGCTCGTACGCCTCGCGGAGGCCGGTTGCCGGGTGCGGCTGCTGTTCCTGAACCCGGCGAGCAGCGCGGTCAAGCGGCGCGAGCGGGAGCTCGGCCTGCGCAAGGGCGAGCTGAGCCGCTCGGTGGAGATGAACATCCTGCACGTGCGGCGGGTGCGGGCGGGCCTGCGCGACCCCTCGCGCTTCGAGATCCACGTCTTCGACGAGACCCCGCGCTTCACCGCGTACCTGGTGGAGGGCGAGTCCTCGGGCATCGCGGTGGTCCAGTCGTACCTGCGCCGGGCCCGGGGCATGGAGGCGCCGGTCCTGGTCCTGCGGGGCGGCGGGCGGGCCTCCCAGGTCCGACCCGGTCAGGAGCACGGGCTGTTCCCGACCTACCGGGAAGAATTCGAGTCGATCTGGCAGGACTCCCGCCCGGTGTCGTGAGCGGGCGGGCGGACCCGGCTCCGGGGTTGTCAGTGGCCCGTGTCAGGCTGAAAGCCGTTGACGTAGCGGTACGGGTACGGGGGGCACGTGATGGGGGACTGGGCGGGGGACTGGATGGGGGACTGGCACGGCGGGCCGATGGTGGCCTTCGATCTGGAGACCACGGGCACCGACACCGAGTCCGACCGGATCGTGACGGCGGCCGTCGTGGCGGTCGGGCCGGACGGGCAGGTGGCGCGGGAGCGGACGTGGCTGGTCGACCCGGGCGTGCCCATCCCGGAGCAGGCCTCGGCCATCCACGGCATCTCCACGGACCACGCCCGCTCGCGGGGGATGGCCGCGGCCCCGGCGATCGAGGAGATCACCAAGGCGCTCGTGGAGGCGCTGAGCTCCGGGACCCCGCTGGTGGTGATGAACGCGCGGTACGACCTGACCCTGCTGGACCGCGAGTGCCGCCGCCACGGGATCCGTCCGCTCGGCGAGCGCTGGCCCGGGACGACCGCGCCGCCCGTCATCGACCCCCTGGTCCTGGACAAGCACGCGGACCGGTACCGCAAGGGCAGGCGGACCCTCCAAGCCCTCTGCGAGCACTACGGGGTGAGCCTGGAAGCGGCGCACGACGCGGGCGCGGACGCGCTGGCGGCGGCCCGCGCCGCGCGGCGGATGGGGGCCGTGCACGCGGCGATAGGGACGGTCGCCCTGGCGGACCTCCACGAGCTCCAGATCCGCGCGGCGGCCGAGCAGGCGGCCTCGCTGCAGAGCTACCTGCGGCGGACCTCGGACCCCGAGGCGATAGTCGAGCGGGCCTGGCCCGTCGTGCCGTACCGGATCTGACGGCGGGCTCGGGCTCGGCTCGGGCCGGGGATCGCGCTCCCGCTAGCGCAGCAGCCAGTCCCGGGTGTGCTCCATGACCTCGGGGCGGCTCCGGGGGCCGTGGTCGGCGGCGATGAGGTAATTGCCGATCCGCAGGGAGTAGACGATCATGCAGCGGACCTCGACGTCGTCCTCGTCGGGACAGAACGCGCCGAACAGCGAACGCAGGTAGTCCATGCGGCGGTTGTCGACGCGCCGGAGCCGCTCCGCGACGGACTCGTCGCGCCGCGCCCAGTCGCGGATCGCGAGGTCGGTCGCGACGCCCCGCGCCGGGGTGTCGGAGGCGCCGGCGATCGCGAACAGCCGCTTCAGCCTGGCCCTGGGGTCTCCGCCCGCGCCCTCGACCTGTTCGATCACGGCCTCGGCGGCCTCGCGCTCCCACGTGTCGAGCATCTCGGCGAGCAGGGTGTCCCGGTTGCCGAAGTGTCCGTAGAAGCCGCCCTTGCTCACGCCGAGAGCCTGCGCGAGCGGTTCGATCCGGACGGCTTCCGGGCCTCCGGCGGCGAGCGCGCGCAGTCCTTCCTCGATCCAGCTGCGACGTGGCGTGCGGGTCGCGCCCACGGTGTCGCCTCCCCTCACGTGAACTCGAGCCGTGGACGTACGGATCCATGGAGCCGTACGCCGTGGACGTACGGATCCATGGAGCCGTACATCCACGGACTCGATCTATACGGTGCCGTATAGATCGGTGCTAGTCTTTTCTATACGGCATCGTATAGATCGGGGCTCGCTCATGAGACTTCCCAGAACCGCGCACACCGGCCGCCCCTGGCGGATCCACGCGATCGCCGGCGACTTCCGGGTCGAGGACGTGTGGGAGCTCCCGACGCCGGGCGGTCCGGACGACCTCGCACGGCTCGTGGAGCAGTTCGAGAAGGGCTGGGGGCAGCAGGGCACCTCCCCGGTGGTGCGCGCGCTCTTCGCGGTCCGCTGGAAGCTGGGGGCGCTGTTCGGCTGGGACGAGCCCGCCGACGGCCTCGGCGGCCGGGTGCCGAGCCTGCGGGACCGGCTGCCCGAGGACCTCCGGGGCAGCGCCCGGGGGCCGGGAGCGGGCGCGTCCTCGTTCAGCACCGTCTACCAGACGCACGACGAGTGGGTCCTGGAGACCGCCAACCGGACCGTGCACGGGATCCTGCACATCGGCTGGGTCCCGGACGCGGACGGAGCGGGCGGGTACCACGGCCGGATGGCCGTCCTGGTCAAGCCGAACGGGCTCCTCGGCGCCGTGTACATGGTGGGCATCAAGCCCTTCCGCCACCTCGGGGTGTACCCGGCGATGCTGCGCGGCATCGGGCGCGCATGGCAGGCCCGTACGGACTCCGGCGCGGCGGCCTGACCCTCACGAGGGGCGGTGGGTCGGGGGCGGCGGGTCAACGGTCCGGCCACTGCTCGCGGTAGACGACGTGGAGCCCGCTGCCGCCGCCGTCGGCGACGAGGCCGTCACCCTGGCCCATCCTGGCGCAGTAGTGCGCGTGGCCCGGGTGGGCCTGCACGTAGCCCGGACCCCGGTGGGCCACGTCGGCGAAGAGCCACGAGGTCTCGGCGAACAGCCTGGCGCTGCCCGTCATGAACAGCGTCCCGGCGTGGACGTGCTGGTGGAACCGGTCCCGGTTCTCCCGGTGGTGCCGCTCCGGCCGGCGGTCGGTGCCGCGGTCGGCCGAAGGCGGTCCGGGAAGATCCGCGGTCTGCGGCCGGCCCGGGCCCAGCCGGGCCCGCAGCTCCTTCCAGCGCGAGGGGGCGAACTGGAGCGAGTGGTGCAGGAGGACCAGGTCGAGGCCCGGTTCCCCGGTGTCGGGGTCGGTGCGCCGCAGCGGTACGTGGACCAGTGAGCGCGGGGAGGTGGCGGCGAGCGACCACAGCCCGGCGACGAGCTGTGCGGCCCGCTGGTCGACCTGGGCGTCCAGGTACCAGTAGCCGTCCGACAGCACCGCACGCGCCGGCGGCCGGGCCGGGCGGATCACCTTGAACTCCGCCGGGCCTAGCCGGGCCCGGTGGATGGAGAGGGGCAATTTCATATGGGGGAATTGATACGACAGGCCCTAGAAAGGGTGCCAGCGGATTTCCGGGTCGCCCTCGCGCAGGGAGGCCACCCGGCGGCGGAACTCCGCCAGGGCCTTGGGGTTGGCCGGGGCGTGCTGGGAGACCCAGGCGCAGCTGGCCGTTTCGCGGGCGCCGCGCAGGACCGCGCAGCCCTCCCAGTCGCGCACGTCCCAGCCGTACGCCGCCGTGAACTCCTCGTACGCCGCGCCGGGCAGGCCGTACCGGTCGCGGGAGAGGGCCATCACCACCAGGTCGTGTTCGCGCAGGTCGGCGGAGACCGTCTCCAGGTCGACGAGCACCGGCCCGTCCGGGCCCACGTGGACGTTGCGGGGCAGTGCGTCGCCGTGGATCGGGCCCGGCGCGAGGTGCGGGGTGAGGGCGGCGACCTGGGCGGCGTACCCGTCGCGGCGGGCCCGCAGGTACGCCGCGTCCGCCGGATCGATCGCCCCGCCCGCCAGCCGCAACCAGCGCTCCACCCCGCCCAGCAGGTCGCGCGGGGGCAGGGCGAAGAAGGGCGCCGGCAGGGCGTGGATCTGCCGCAGCAGGGCCGCGAGGTCCTCCGGGCCGGCCGGGCGGACCGCGTCGGGGAGCCGGTGCCACAAGGTCACCGGGTGCCCGTCCACCAGCCGCGGCTCCGGTTCGGCCGCGCGGACCGCGGGGACGCCGGACTCCGCGAGCCAGCCCGCCACCTTGAGCTCCAGCTCGGCGCGCGGCAGTAGTGCCGCCTCCCGGCCGACCTTGGCGACCAGGCCGCTGCCGTCGAGCGCGAAGACGGCGTTCTCGCCGAGGGCCAGCAGCCGGGGAGCGGGCGACCCCGCCCGTGCCAGGCCCGCCGCCGTCAGGGCCTCGCGGGCGCGTGCCTCGTCCATGCAGTCGTCTCCGCAGTCCGTCCGTTTCCCGGATGCCCGGGATGGCGCACCGGGGCGTACCCGGGTGCTCATGACCGGACAAGTTTCGCATCCGGCCCGCCTTTCCGAATCTCCCCCAGAGGTTGCACGAGACGTCTCGTCTCGTTATCTTCTCCTCATGACCACGACCGCGAAGCCCGCCCACATCGCCATGTTTTCCATCGCCGCCGCCGGCCACGTGAACCCGAGCATCGAAGTGATCCGCGAACTGGTCGCCCGTGGCCACCGCGTCAGCTACGCCATCCCCGCCGCGTATGCCGACAAGATCGCCGAGACCGGCGCCACCCCGGTGATCTGGAACTCCACCCTCCCCACCGAGGACGACCCCGAGGCGTGGGGCACCGAGCTCATCGACAACATCGAGCCCTTCCTCGCCGACGCCGTCCAGGCGCTCCCGCAGCTCGCGGCCGCCTTCGAGGGCGACGAACCGGACCTCGTCCTCCACGACATCACCGCCTACCCGGCGATCGTCCTCGCCCACCGCTGGGGCGTCCCCGCCGTCTCCCTCTCCCCGAACCTGGTCGCGTGGACCGGCTACGAGGAGGAGGTTGCCGAGCCGATGTTCGCCGAACTGCGCGCCTCCGAACGCGGGAAGGCGTACTACGCCCGGTTCCGGGCCTGGCTCGACGAGAACGGCATCGACGAGGACAGCGACCGGTTCGTCGGCCGTCCCCGCCGCAGCGTCGTCCTCATCCCGCGCGCCCTGCAGCCGAACGCCGACCGGGTCGACGAAGCCGTGTACACCTTCGTCGGCGCCTGCCAGGGCGACCGCAGCGCCACCCAGGGCACCTGGACGCGCCCGGCGGCCGCGGTCGGCAAGAAGGTCCTCCTGGTCTCCCTCGGATCCACCTTCACCAAGCAGCCGGCCTTCTACCGCGCCTGCGCCGAGGCCTTCGCGGACCTGCCCGACTGGCACGTGGTGCTCCAGATCGGCAAGTTCACCGACGAGGCCGAGCTCGGCGAGATCCCCGCCAACGTCGAGGTCCACCGCTGGGTTCCGCAGCTGGACATCCTGCGCCAGGCCGACGCCTTCATCACCCACGCGGGCGCCGGCGGCAGCCAGGAGGGGCTGGCCACGGGCACCCCGATGGTCGCGGTCCCGCAAGCCGTCGACCAGTTCGGCAACGCCGACATGCTGGCCGCCCTGGGTGTCGCCCGGCACGTCCCGATGGCCGAGGCCGACGCCGCGACCCTGCGCGAGGCCGTCCTCGCCCTGGTCGCCGATCCGGAGGTGGCCGCCCGCGCGGACCGGATCCGCCACGAGACGGCGACGGAGGGCGGCACGCGCCAGGCAGCCGACCTGATCGAGGCCGAACTGCCCGACGGGCGGTGACGGGCCGCCGTCGCAGCCGGCTCTCGACCGGTCCCTCCACGCGCTGCGAGCGCGGACCGGCTCACGCCCCTCTCGGGTCGAGCCGCCGCTGCGTACGATCCGGCCATGAACGCTCCCGTCACCCTCCACGCGGCCGCGACGCCGACCGCTCCCGCTCTCCTCCTTCGCCCCTGGTGCGTGCAAGACGTTGCCGCGCTGGTCGAGGCGTACCGGGACCCCGACCTGCGGCGTTGGGCGAGTCCTCCCGTGGAGCGTGCGGACGAGGGGCTGCGGTGGGTGCGGGATCGAGAGCGGGACTGGGCATCGGGCACCCGGTTCGGCTTCGCCGTCCTGGAGGAGGCTCCTGAGACTCCTGGGGTCCCCGAGGTGCTTGATGCGACGCCGCCGCGGCTGGTGGGTCACGTGGTGCTGAAGGGAGTCGGACCGGGCCCGGGCAAGGCTTGCGCCGAGGTCGGCTACTGGACGGCAGCACGGGCCCGTGGGCGGGGCGTGGCCCCACGAGCCCTGGAAACCCTCTCCGCCTGGGCCTTCCGTTCCTTCCGTGCCGATGGCCTGGAATGCCTCGAACTCCTCCACCAGGCGGACAACGCGGCATCCTGCCGGGTCGCCGAGAAGAGCGGCTACACGTTCAGCAGGATCCTGCCGTCGGCGCCGCCCTCCTACCCGCTCGACGGCCACCTGCACCTACGGCGCGCGGCCGCCTGACCCCCTGGCGGGGCCCTTCCCCCCGCCCCCGCCGATGTCGCATGCGCTGTCAGGGGCGAGCCCTATCGTGCAGACATGAC
This sequence comes from Streptomyces sp. NPDC058289, assembly GCF_042880975.1. Classification (NCBI taxonomy): domain Bacteria; kingdom Bacillati; phylum Actinomycetota; class Actinomycetes; order Kitasatosporales; family Streptomycetaceae; genus Streptomyces; species Streptomyces sp. NPDC058289. The sequence continues at coordinate 5,545 of NZ_JBHVYI010000100.1, read as the reverse complement.
CAAGACGACCAAGACCAAGTACGCGGCACTGCTCCGGGGCATCAACGTCGGCGGGAACAAGAAGGTCCCGATGGCCGAGCTGCGCCAGGTCCTGGGCGGCCTGGGCCACGAGGACGTCCAGACGTACCTCCAGAGCGGCAACGCCGTCTTCGCCAGCGCGAGCGGGAAGGCCCCGGCCGCCCTCGCCCGCGAACTGGAGGCCGCCATCGAAGCCCACTTCGGCTTCCGCGTCTCCTGCCTGGTGGTCGACGGCGCCTACCTGCGCGCCGTGGCCGACGCCTGTCCCTTCCCGGCCGCCGAGCTCGAAGGCAAACAGCTCCACGCCACCTTCTGCTCCGAGCAGCCCGCCGAGTCCCGCTTCGCCCCGATCGACGCCCCCGCTCACCTCCCGGAGGAGTACCGCGTGGGCGACCGCGTCATCTACCTCTACGCCCCGAACGGCCTGGGCCGTTCCAAACTCGCCGAGGCCCTCGCGAAGCCGGCCGTCGTCAAGGGCCTGGACGTGACCACCCGCAACTGGAACACGGTCGCGAAGCTGGTGGAGCTCACGCAGGACTGACCCCGGGGCGGGCTGCTGCACCGCACCCCTCACCGAAGGGCCCTAGTCCGCCAGTCCGTTCAGCAGGGATACCTCCTGCGGGGTCAGGTGGACCGTTGCAGCGTTCAGGTTTTCCGCCAGGTGGGCCGGGGAGCCCGTGCCCGGGGTGGGGCAGAGGACCGGGGAGTGCCTCAGGAGCCAGGCCAGGGCGATCTGGCCGGTGGACGCGCCGTGTTCGGTGGCGACCGCCGTCAGTGCGGCGGCGCTCTCCCGGGTCAGGGCTCCGCTGCCCAGCGGGTAGTACGGGAGGAAGGCGATGCCGCGTTCCTCGCACAGGGCCAGGAGCTCCGCCGAAGAGCGGTCCAGGAGGTTGTACGGGTTCTGGACCGAGGCCACCGGAACCAGGTACAGGGCCTCCCGGAGCTGGTCCGCCGTCACCGTGTTCAGCCCGATGTGGCGGATCTTGCCCTCCGCCCGGAGCTCGGCCAGCGTGCCCAGCTGCTCCGCCGGCGGGACGGCCGGGTCGAAGCGGTGCAGCTGGTACAGGTCGATCCGGTCCAGGCGGAGCCTGCGCAGGCTCGCCTCGCACATGGAGCGGAGGTCCTCCGGGCGGCCCGCCGCGTGCCACTGGTCGGGGCCGGTGCGCACCACCCCGCCCTTGGTGGAGACCACCAGGTCCTCCCCGTACGGGTGGAGGGCCTCGGCGACCAGTTCCTCGGCCAGGTGAGGGCCGTAGTTGTCGGCGGTGTCGATCAGGGTGACCCCGCGTGCGACGGCGGTGCGCAGCAGCGCGACCGATGCGGGGCGCTCCGCGCGCGGGCCCCAGTAGCCGGCGCCGACCAGCCCGCCGGTGCCGAGTCCGAGGCGGCGTACGGGCAGGTCCCCGCCGAGGGCGAACGTCTCATCCACGTCAACAGGCATGGCCCGACCGTAGCCCAGGCCCGCAGATGTGCCAGGCTCGAGGCATGCGTTACATCATCATCGGCGCCGGAGCGATCGGCGCGACCATCGGCGGACGGCTCGCGGAGTCCGGCAGTGAGGTCGTCCTCGTCGCGCGCGGCCCCCACGCGGAGGCCTTGCGGACGAACGGGCTGCGGCTCACCCTGTCGGACGGGGAGCGGGTGCACCGGCTGCCCGTCGTCACGGGGCCGGCAGAGCTGGGTGAACTGCGCCCCGACGACGTGCTGTTGCTGACCGTGAAGACCCAGGACGCGCTGGCCGCGCTCGACGCGTGGGGTGACGCGGAGGTCGCGGGCGGCGGTACGGCAGCCCAGCGGCTGCCGGTGCTGTGCGCGCAGAACGGCGTGGAGAGCGAACGCCTCGCCCTACGGCGCTTCGCGCGCGTGTACGGGGTCTGCGTGTGGCTGCCGGCGACCTTCCTGGAGCCGGGGGTGGTCTCCGCGCTGTGCGCCCCGCTGACCGGGATCCTGCATCTCGGCAAGGCCACCGGAGGCGCCGACGGGCCCGCCCGGCGGATCGCGGCCGACCTGGAGAAGGCCGGGTTCGAGGCGCCGGTCGTCGAGGACGTGATGCGGTGGAAGTACGCGAAGCTGCTGGGCAACCTGGGCAACGCGGTCCAGGCGACGACCGGCCCCGAGCCGGAGCCCGCGAAGGCGGCGCTGCTGCTGCGGGCCGTGCGCGAGGCGAAGGCGGCCTTCGCCGCCGCGGGCATCGCCTGCGCCTCGGATGCGGAGCAGGCGGAGGCCCGCGACGGCAAGGTGGAGGCGCCGGCCGGAGCGGTGCGGGGCGGGTCGTCCTGGCAGAGCCTGGCGCGGGGTACGGGGTCGGTGGAGGCGGACTATCTCAACGGGGAGATCGTGCTGTTGGGGCGGCTGCACGGGGTGGCCACGCCGGTCAACGACACGCTGCGCGTCGCGGCGAACATCTTCGCCCGGGAGGGGCTGCCGCCGGGTGCGATGTCCATCGAGGACCTGACCGCCCTGGCCGATGAGGCCACGGCGCGGGCGTAGCCGAGGGGTGCGGGTGGGCGGGCCCTGCGGAACGAAGCCCCCGCGGCGACCCTTGCCGCTGCGCGGGGCGAAGTCCCCTACCCACCACCCTTCGCCCGTTCCCCGGGGCTGCGCCCCGGACCCCGGTCCTCAAACGCCGGACGGCTGAAATGCCGGGTCAGGCCGCCAGGGCCGGGATGCGGGCCGGGGAGACGGTTGCCGCGTCGAATCTGTGGAGCAGCAGTCGGGCCAGTTCCGGGGAGGGGCCCAGGACGGCCGAGATCACGTCGGCGCCCGCGGCTTCGGCGCCCGCCGTGATGCGGTCGGGGAGCCGGCCGGGGGCGATGACGTAGGGGGCCACCGCGATCCGGCGGACGCCCTCCGCGCGCAGCGCCCGTACGGCGTCCTCGGTCCGGGGGAGAACAGCGGAGGCGAACGCAGGCCGCACGGCGCACCAACCGGTGTGCCGCCACTCCCGCGCGATTTCAGCGATCACTGCGATCGCCTCCGGGTCGGAGGAACCGGCGGACGCGAGCACCACACCGGTGGTGGCGCGGTCCGCCGGGGTGAGGCCGGCTTCCCACAGCCGGCGCTCCAGGGTCGCCAGCAGCAGCGGCGACGGGCCGAGCACATCCGCGATCCGGATCGAGAGGTCCGGCAGGTGGGACGTGGCTCCGGCGAGCACCGCCGGGATGTCGGACTTCGCGTGGAACGCCCGCGTCAGGAGGAGCGGGAGCGCCACTATGTCGCGTACGCCCGACAGGTAGAGCGAGGCCACCGCCTGGTCGACGGTCGGGGTGTCGAAGTCCAGGAAGGCGGTGTCCACGCGCAGCCCCGGCCGCAGCGCCCGTACCCGCCGGGTGAGGGCGTGGACGGTCGCCGCGTGCCGCGGGTCGCGGCTGCCGTGGGCGATGACCAGCAGGGCGGGGGCCTGCGTGGAGTGCGTGACGTGCGCGGACACGTGATCAGCTCTTGACCAGCAGGCCGCGGGTGCGCAGCACCCACCGCTCGACCGGGCTGAAGATCAGCAGGTCGATCGCGATGCCGACGACCAGGATCAGGATGATCGCGAGGAACACGCCGGGCAGGTCGATGTTGTTGCGGCCGTTCTCGAGGAGCTGGCCCAGGCCCAGGCCCAGGTCGGGGGAGCTGGCGATGATCTCGGCGGCCATCAGGGAGCGCCAGGAGAAGGCCCAGCCCTGCTTGAGGCCGGCCAGGTAGCCGGGCAGCGCGGCCGGCATGACCACGTGCCAGGCGCCGCGCAGGCCGGTGGCGCCCAGGGTGCGGCCGGCCCGCAGGAACAGCGGCGGGATCTGGTCGATGCCGGAGACCAGACCGTTGGCGATCGACGGGACGGCGCCGAGCAGGATGACGGTGTACATCATCGCGTCGTTGAGCCCGAACCAGAGCACCGCCGGGGGCACCCAGGCGACCGATGGCAGCGACTGCAGGCCCTGCAGGATCGGGCCGATCGCGGCGCGGACGAACTTCACCCGGGCGACGAGCAGACCGAGCGGGGTGCCGATGGCCAGGGCCAGCAGGAAGCCGAGCAGACCGCGCGAGACGCTGGTCCAGATGACCTCGAGCAGGGTGCCCTTCATCCACATGTCGGACAGGCTGTCCCAGACGGAGGACAGGGCGGGGAGCTTGGTCTCGTCGGTGACCTTCGCCGCGACGAGGATCTGCCAGACGAGGAGGACCAGGCCGACGGCGATGGCCGGCGGCAGGACCTTCTTGACCAGGACCTCGCGGATCGGGGTGCGGTGGGTCTGGACGGCGTCGAGCGCGTCGAGACCCGCCTCCAGTCCGGCGAGGTCGTCCGTCTTCGCCTTCGTTTCAGTGCTGGCCATGGCGGCGGATCTCCCCACGCAGGTGTTCAGTGATCTCAAGGGACAGCTCCGCGACGTCCGCGTCCTCGATGCGGCGCGGCTGCGGGATGCCCACGGTCCACTCCTTGGCGACCCGGCCGGGGCGCGAGGACAGCAGGACCACGCGCTGCGCGAGCCGTACGGCCTCGCGGACGTTGTGCGTGACGAACAGGACGGACAAGTTCGTCTCTTCCCAGATGCGGGTGAGCTCGCCGTGCAGCACGTCGCGGGTGATGGCGTCGAGCGCCGCGAACGGCTCGTCCATCAGCAGCAGTTGGCTGTCCTGGGCGAGCGCCCGGGCCAGGGCCACGCGCTGGCGCATTCCGCCGGACAGCTCGTGGACCCGCTTGCCGTACGAGCCGGAGAGCCGGACCAGCTCCAGCAGCCGCTCGGCCTCCGGACGGCGCTCGGCCTTGGGCACCCCGCGCAGGCGCAGGGCGAGTTCGATGTTCTTGCCCGCGGTGAGCCACGGGAAGAGGGCGTGCTCCTGGAACATGAGCGACGGACGGCCGCCGGGGGTCTCGATGGACCCCGCGGACGGCTTGTCCAGGCCTGCGACCAGGTTCAGCAGGGTGGACTTTCCACACCCCGAGGCGCCCAGGATGGTGACGAACTCTCCGGGAGCGACATCGAGGCTGATGTCGTCCAGGACGAGCTGCGATCCGGCCGGGCCGGAGAAGGACTTCGAGACGTGCTCGATGCGTGCGGCGTGCGTCTGCTCCGCTACCGTGCCCTCGGCAGCCTTGGCAAGCGTGGTGGCCATGGTCGTCACCTCCTGGGGTTGCTGGATTACGGGGTTACTTGGCGCCGAGGCCGGCGTCGGAGACCTCGGGCTTGCCGGCGGCCTTGAGGACCTTGTTCAGGAGCGTCAGGTCGTAGATGCCGCCCAGGTCGGGCTTCTCGATGAGCTTGGCCTTGACCGCCCATTCCGACTGCGTCTTGAGGGTTGCGGCCAGCGGGTCGTCGGTGATGAGGATGCTGGGCCATGCGGGGTCGATGACCTTGGCGTCGAGGGGCTTGCCGCCTTCGGCCGCGAGCTTGGCGTTGGCGGAGGCCTTGGCCTTGTCCGGGTTGGCGTTGATCCACTCGTTGGTCTTGACGGTGCCGGTGAGTACGGCCTCGACGACGTCGGGGTGTTCGGTGAGGAACTTCTGGGACACGATGATGTTCGTGATCACGAACTTCTTGTC
>NZ_JBHVYI010000099.1:0-29531 GCF_042880975.1 Streptomyces sp. NPDC058289 | reverse complement strand
GGGGTCGGAAGGTGAGGGGCCCGAAGAGGATGAGCCGGGAGAGGACGGGCCGGGAGTGGACGGGCCGGGAGAGGACGGGCCGGGAGTGGACGGGCCGGGAGTGGACGGGTCGGGAGAGGGCGGGCCCGCCGTCACTCGGGGCGGGCCCGGGGGAGCGGCCTCGGCGGCCCCGGCGGCGGCCATCGGCAGGGAAGCGGCCAGCGCGAGGGCGGCCAGCGTGACCGTGGCGGGCACCCGGGGCATGCGCATGGCGGGCCTCTCATCTCATCGGACTGTCCGATGAGATCCGGTGGGCGGCCTCCTGTACAGGACCACCGGCCGGTGTCGCGCTCAATGCCCCCGTTGCCGCGGAATCCGCCCCCGCCTGCCGTAGGCGAGCGCCGCGCGCAGCTCGGGATCCGTGACCGCGCGCAGCCCCCGCAGGGCCACCGCGGTGAGCGAGCCCCGGACGCCCCGCTCCCGCCCCAGCTCCACGAGGAGCCGCCGGCCGGCGGGGGAGGCCCACCCGGACTGCGCGTGCCCCTCGACGCGGGCTATGGCCAGGCAGCCCAGCGCCAGGATCAGCGGCAGGGCGAACCAGCACAGGATCATCGTGGTCGTGGTCCCGGGATCGGGTACGCACAGCGCGGCCGCCGCCATGGCGAGGACCAGTGCGGTGGCCTGCCGGACGGCCCGGATCCCCGCGTCGATCTCCCCTTGGGCTCCTTCGCGCAGCGCGAGCCCGGCCTCCCCGAGCCGGTCCGCGAGGGCCCGTACGGCAGGATCCCGCGCCGCGACCGCCCGTACGGAGGTCACCGGCTCCTGCCCGTCCGGGCCGAACGCGCCGAGCACCGAGCACTCGTGCGGATCGCGTCCCACCGGGTCGACCACCGTCGCCCAGCCGGTGTACGCGAGCAGCAGCCGCCGCTGGCGCTGCATGGACAGCAGCGTCAGCTCGGCCACCCGCTCCGGGCCGCCGGCGAGGTAGGCGGCCTCGTACAGGCTCAGCTCGTCGTGGTGGTGGCGCGCGGCGGTGCCCGGCAGGGAGTCCGCCGGGTCGCCGGCGGCCTGCAGGAGGCGGGTGCACGCGAACAGCAGCCCTGCCCAGGCAAGGAGGAGGAACAGGACCCAGAACATGTCCGTGTTCTACAAGATGTGGAACCTGCAGGTACAGGCTTCTGCCGAGGTGTGAGCAGCTCGTGACGGGCCCGTGATGGACGGTCAGGAACTGCTGCTACAGCTGGAACTGGACGAACTGCTACAACTCGAGCCGCTGGAGCCACTGGAACAACTCGAGCCGCTGGAGCCACTGGAACAGCTCGACCCACTGGATCCGCCGCCTCCGCATCCGCTCCCGGAGGAGCCGCAGACCGAGCTCGAGGAGCCGCAGCCCGACCCGCCGGATCCGCCGCCGGATCCGCCGCCGTCGGAACTCGCGCACCAGACGATCGGGATCACCTCGGCCCCGGACTGCCAGGAGGAACCCGAGCCGGCGTAACGCGTACGGGACTGGGCCGCCGCCAGCCGGGTCCCGCGGGCCGCCGGTACCAACTGCTCGCGCAGGTACGGGTCCCTCAGGCCCCGCAGCCCGAACAGCGAGGTCTGGACGTACGGGCTCTGGTCGGCCCCGTAGTGGGCACGGACGGCACGCAGCGCCGCGGCCCCCGCCGGGGTGATCCGCTGCCGGGCGCGGGAGGCACCCACGGTGCCCACGACGATGCCGCCCAGCAGAACGGGCAGCACCTCGACGATGAACGGCACCCGGAACGACCCGGCCCCCTCCTGGAGCACGAAGGCGACGAAGGACAGCGGCAGCGAGAAGATCAGCGCCACCCCGCACACCACGGCCTGGATCACCCCGTGGCGCAGCCAGCGGTGGCGGCCGCCGGGGGTGGCGATCAGCCCGCGGGCGGCCAGTGCGTCACCGGTCTCCTGGACGGCCGGGTCCCGCATGGCGGCGAAGCGGATCTGGTAGAGCCACCCGGACGGGGCGCCCTGGCAGGCCTGGAGCACGGCCCGCTGGGCGGGGTCGCCGCCCCGCACCCCGGGCCGTACCTGGACGATGCCGGGCCCGCCGACCAGCATCCGGCCGTCGCAGAGCAGCGAGACGAGAGCGGCGTCCACCACCGCGCCGGGCCCGCCGGCCATGAAGGCGGCCTCGGACAGGTCGTGCAGGCGCGGGGCGGGGCCGAGGGTGGGCGGCCGCGACTGCCGCAGGCCGCGCAGGAGCAGGACGCTGGAGGTGATGACGCCGATCCAGACGGCCACGGCGAGGAGGTCGAAGACGTTCACGCCGCCCTCCCCACGAGGGCGCGGGCCCAGCGCACGGCCCGGCCCGGCGGCCGGGCCCCGGCCCGGTCCCGCCACCAGAGCGTGAGCCGGCGCCGGGCGGCGGGGTCGGCGGGCAGGTCCCGGACCAGCAGGTGCTCGGCGAAGTCCATTGCGTCGCGCCGGTATCCGGCGGTCATGGGCCGGTGCCGGGCATAGCCGAGGAAAGCCTCCCGGTACGCGTCCTCCCCGCCCAGGATCCCGGGCAGCTCGGGCGCCAGCTTGGACACGACCCCGGCCCGCTTGGCCGCGAGCGCCCGCGCCTGTACGCGTACCCGCTGTCGGTCGAAGCCCTCGGGCACGGGAGTCCCGGCAACCAGCGCGGACAACAACGCGGCCTGCCCGATCCCGACCCGCGTCCGCACGGCGTCGAGCCCCACCACAGAACCGGCTTCGCCGGCCCCTGATCCAGCCCCGCCGTCGCTGGAGGCGCGGTCGGGGTCGTCCCCCGTCCAGGCCCCCATCCCAGCCTCGCCGGCGTTTGAGGCGCGGGTCCGGGCAGCGCCCGGGGGACGGTGGAAGGGCGGGTAGGGGACTGCCCCCGCAGGGCCGCCCAGCACCCCGCGGATCGCGGCCAGCTCACCCGCGAGCTCGGCGTCGGCCGGGAAGTCGTCGTCCCGCTCGAGCAGCACCCCGGGCGGGTCCACGCGGGACCGGAGCTCCGCGAGCACCTCCAGCACGGCGGCCGGCACCGGATGCGCATGCGTGTCGTGCCACACCCCACCCCGCTCCACGCCCCCGGCGACGTGCACGTACGCCAGCGCCTCCAGCGGGATCCCGTCCAGCACGGCGACCGGGTCCTCCCCCCGGTTGACCCGGTTCGTGTGCAGGTTGGCCACGTCGATCAGCAGCCGCACCCCGGTCCGCTCCACGAGCTCGGTCAGGAACTGCGCCTCGGTGAGCTCCTCCCCGGGCCACGACACCAGCGCCGCGATGTTTTCCAGCGCGAGCGGCACCGGCAGCGCGTCCTGCGCGATCCGCACGTTCTCGCAGAGCACGTCCAGCGCGTCCCGGGTCCGTGCCACGGGCAGCAGGTGCCCGGCTTCGAGCACCGGTCCCGGCGCCACCGAGGAGGTCCGTACGAAGGCGATGTGCTCGGTGACCAGCGGAGCGCCCAGCGCCACCGCCCGCTCCCCGAGCGCGGCCAGCTTGGCCGGGTCCGGGCGGTCGGCGCCGCCGATGCCCAGCGAGACGCCGTGCGGCACCACGCGGACGCCGCGTTCGAGCAGCCGCAGCAGGGACTCGGGCAGGTGGCCGGGGCAGATGTTCTCCGCCACCACCTCGACCCAGTCCAAGCCCGGCAGGCCTTCCACCGCCCCCGCGATCTCCGGCCGCCAGCCGATGCCCACCCCCAGGTGTGCCATGGGCTTCATGTCCCCTCGCCCCCTCTCATCGGTCCGTGTGCCGATGTCATGGCCCCGACGGAGCCGGGCCAACCCGCCCAGGGGGACGTTCAGAGCAACATTTGAGGTTCCCGGCCCGGCCTGATCGACAAGTCACCCCCTACAGCCGCGCCCGCAGCGCCGGATGTTCTGCGACCACCGTGCAGGAGCCGGGCGCGATCTCCGTGAACCCCGCGTCCCGCACCACCGGCAGCCCGCTCCCGGACAGCTCCGTCCACCGCTCGCGCGCGGCCGTCCGTACGGCCAGCCGGAAGCCGGACTCCCGCCACGCGGCCCGCTCCGAACCGGTCAGCTCCCACCACGCCAGCTGCGCCGCGTGTCCGGCCTGGGCCATGGCCTTGCCGGCGGACATGTCCAGGTCGGGGTTGAGCCAGAGGACCGGCAGTCCGGCCTCCGCCGGTGCGACCGGCTCCGGGTCGTCCAGATCGGTGCCCGACACCTGGAGCTTGGCCAGCTCCTTGGGCCAGCCGTCGAGCGGGACCGGCGGGAAGACCCGTACCTCCGAGTCCGCGCCGTGCACCGTGAGGCCCGGCAGGGTCCCGGCCTTGCGCCACTCCGCCCCGCGCGCCCGACGCACCACCTTGCGGATCCGCGCGTCCTGCCAGTCCCGGACCGCCTCCGCCCACTCGCCCTCGCCGGCCGACCGCTCGTCGGTGAGCAGGACGAGCACGGCGCGGGCGGCCGTCTCCAGGGCGTCGGTCCGGGCCGGCGGCTCCGTCTTCTCGATCCGCACCACCAGCGGGAGGACGTACTGCGGTGCGTCGTCGCGGGCGATCCGCTCCTGCCGGAAGGGGCTGTCGGACCCGACTGCGGGTACCTGGGTGTCGTGGCGCGTGTCCTCGGTGCTCATCCGGCCAAGGATGCCAGCCTCCGCCTCCAGGCTGATGCCCGAGGGGCCCGGAACGGGTGAGGATCGACGCCATGAAGAGTGACCTGTTCGCGTCCGAGAACCTGGCCGAGGCGTCCGCCGTACCCGGGATGACCCTGCAGAACGCCAAGTCCGTGAAGTACACCGTCAACGGCGAGGTGCTCGCCCGGCAGGGCTCGATGGTCGCCTTCCGGGGGAACCTGCAGTTCGAGCGCAAGGGGGAGGGCATCGGCGGCGTGCTCAGGCGCGCCGTGACGGGTGAGGGGCTCCCGCTGATGTCCGTACGCGGGCAGGGCGAGGCCTGGTTCGCGCACCGGGCGGGCCACTGCTTCGTCATCGAGTTCGAGCCCGGCGACGCGCTCACCGTCAACGGCCGCAACGTCCTGTGCTTCGACCCGTCCCTCGGCTGCGAGATCAAGATGCTGAAGGGCGCCGGCATGGTCGGTGGCGGCCTCTTCAACAGCGTCTTCACCGGCACCGGAAAGCTCGCCGTCGTCTGTGACGGGAACCCGATCATCATTCCGGTCACCCCGCAGGCCCCGGTCTACGTGGACACCGACGCGGTGGTCGGCTGGAGCGCCCGCCTGGAGGCGGCGCTGCACCGGTCCCAGTCCGTCGGCTCGATGATCCGCGGCGGCTCCGGCGAGGCCGTCCAGCTGAAGCTCAGAGGCGAGGGCTTCGTCATCGTCCGCCCGAGCGAGGCCACCGAGTCGGCCGCCGCCCACTGACCGCGCAGTAGGCTCGTACACATGGACCAGACGGAGCAGCACGCGCCCGACTCCTCGTACTGCCCCGCCCCCGCGGCCCCCGCCGGGCGGGTGGCCGGGCCGCCCTACGCCGACTGCGTGGAGTGCGGGAAGCCCACCGAGTACGGGGTCGCGACACCGGGCGTCGTGCTGTGCCCGGTGTGCGAGTGGCAGGACGCGCAGCGCACGGCCTGCTCCGGCTGACTCCCGCGCGGGCCCGGCTACTTTCCGATGAGGTCGGAGACCTTGACGAAGCGGTAGCCGCGCTTGCGCAGCTCCGGGACGATCTTCCGGATGGCCTCCTCGGTGACCGGGGCGGCGCTGCGCGTGCAGTGCATGACGACGACCGAGCCGGGCTTCACCCCGGCCAGGACCTGTTCGGCCACCGCGTCGGGATCCTTCGCGAACGCGTCCCCGCTGACCACGTCCCACTGGACGGCCGTCACCTTGGCCGTGGAGATGGCCCGCAGCGCCTGGTCGTCGTAGCAGCCGCCGGGGAAGCGGAAGTAGGGGACGGTGTTGACCGCGCCCGCCTTGCGGAAGGCTTCGAAGGCCCGGTCCACGTCGGCGCGGGCGGCGGCCTCGTCGAGGGTGGGGAGCCCGTAGCAGGGGGACTTGAAGGCGTGGTGGCTGTACGAGTGGTTCGCGATCTCGAAGTTCGGGTCCGTGCCGATGGACTTCGCCTGGTCCGGGTACTCCTCGGCCCAGCGGCCCGTCATGAACACCGTCGAGGGCACCTTGAGGGTGCGCAGCGTGGAGATCAGCTGCGGGTTGTCGAAGTGCTCGCCGCCCGCCGCGCGCGGCCCCTGATCGGAGGTCATGTCGGCGTCGAAGGTCAGCGCCACCGTCTTGTCGGTCTGCTGCTTCGCGCGGTCGAAGACGGGGGTCAGACCGCCCGGACCGGGAGCCATGGTCGGCGCCTTGCCCGGAGCCCCGGCCTGCGGCGTCGCCGGCGGGCTGCTTCGGGGGCTCGGCGGCGGGGCGGCGGACCCCGCGGTGGAAGGGGAGGCGGAGGCCGGAGCGGAGGGGGCCGCGGAGGCTCCCATCCGGGCCTGGCCGTCGGCGTCCGACGTACCGGTGCCGCCCCCGCACGCGGCGAGGGCGGCACTGAGAGCTGCTACGGCCGCGACGGCAGCCGTCCTGCGCACTGAGATGGTCACATACGCAAAATATATGACTATGTGGCAAGCAGACGGGTGCGGCACTCCTCCACGTCGAAGTCACCCTTCGGGTACTGCGGCGCGATGCCCTCCAGATGCTCCAGCAGCAGTTTGCTGATGGCCCAGTTGCGGTACCACTTGCGGTCCGAGGGGACGACGTACCAGGGCGCGGCGTCCGTGGAGCAGCGCTCCAGGGCCAGCTCGTACGCCTGCTGGTACGCGGGCCACGCGGAGCGCTCCTCGATGTCGCCCGCGTTGAACTTCCAGTGCTTGTCCGGGTTGTCGAGCCGCTCCAGGAGCCGCTTGCGCTGCTCCTCGTAGCCGATGTGGAGGAAGACCTTCACGACGGTGACCCCGTCGTCGGCGAGGGACTTCTCGAACCGGTTGATCTGCGCGTAGCGGCGGCCCAGCTGACTGCGCGGCACCAGGTCGCGGACGCGGGCGATGAGGACGTCCTCGTAGTGCGAACGGTCGAAGATGCCGATCTCGCCCGGCTGGGGGAGCGCCTTCATGATGCGCCACAGGAAGGGGTGGTTCTGCTCCTCCGGCGTGGGCGCCTTGAAGGCCTTGATCCGGCAGCCGGAGGGGTTGAACAGGCCGATCACGTGCTTGACGGTGCCGCCCTTGCCGCTGGTGTCCATGCCCTGGAGCACGAGCAGGACGCGGCGGCGGTCGCCGGCGGTGCTGGCGGCGTAGAGCCGCTCCTGGAGGGAGGCGAGCCGGTCACCCATCAGCGCGGTGGCCGCAACGCCGGCCGCCTTGTCGGTGGGACCGGCCGGGGTCGCTCCGGTGTGGAAGGCTCCGAGGTCGACGCGCTCGCCGGAGGGGACGCGGAGCAGGGGGCCCAGGGGGGCGTCGTACCCGTGTCCGTGCCCGTGTCCGTGCCCGCCGGACTTGCGGGCGCCGCCCTTGGAACCCTTGGAGTTCTCCGCCGAGATGCGGAGCAGCTCGCGCAGGGAGAGGGGCTTGGACTTCGACTTCCCGGCGGTGCCGGTGCCGGTGCCGGCCCCGGTGTCGGGATCGGCCTTGGCAGCCTTGCGAGCCTTCGGCGCCTTGGCGGGCTTCTCCGAGCCGGCACCCTCGGCGGCCTCGGCCGTCACCCCGGCCTTGGCCCTCGCCTTGGCCTCTGCCTTGGCCGCCTTCTCTGCCTTGTCGGCCTTCTCAGCCTTCTCGGCCTGCTCCGCCTTCGCCGACGCCCCGGCCTTCGCCTTCTCGCCCTTGGCGGACTTGCTGCCCTTCTTGGCCACCGCTACCTACCTCGATCCGTCGACTCCATACGATCCTCCACCACAACGCAGTGGACCGCGACGTGACGAAAGGCCAGGCCGGGCGGGCCGGAAGGCGGTAGGGGCGGGCCGGAAGACAGTACGGGTCAAGGTCGGGGTCGCTGCCACGGACCCGTCACCGCGAAGGTGGTCCCGGGCGTGTAGGCGTTCACGTACATCGTCCGGGCGTCCGGGGAGAAGGTGACCCCGGCGAACTCCCCCCACTCCGGCGCCCCCGGCTTCCCGACGTCGACCGCGTTGCGGGCCATCGGGTAGACCTTGCCGCCCGGGGTCACGCCGAAGACGTACTGCGCGCCGCCGCCGTCCTCGCACACCATCAGGCCGCCGTCGGGGGCCAGACAGATGTTGTCCGGGGAGTCGCCCGGCAGCTGGACGTCCGCGGCCGGGCCGAAGACCACGTCCAGCCGGAGCCGCGCGCGCAGCGGGTCGTAGAACCACACTTGGCCGTGGTGGTCGGCGGGGGAGCCCTCGCGGGTGCGGGAGTAGCTGGAGACGAAGTGGACGCCGCCGTCGCCCCAGTAGCAGCCCTCCAGCTTCTGGGCGTGGGTGATCCCGCCGGGGCCGAAGTCCTGGAGCCGGATCGGGGTCCCGGACGCGGACGGGTCCGGCACGGGGACCCACTCCACCGGGAACTCGGACCCGGGCTCGTCCACCACCGCGAGGTTCGCCAGCCCGGGGACCCGCAGGGCCTCCAGTTCGCCGCCCGCGCGCAGGGAGCCGAGGCCGCCGAGGGGGCGGGCGGGCAGGAACCGGTAGAAGAGCCCGAAGGGTTCGACGAAGGCGTCCTCGGTCTCGTAGACCACACCGAGGTACGGGTCCACGGCGACGGCCTCGTGCGCGAAGCGGCCCATCGCGGTGAGCGGGACGGCGCCGGAGCGGCGGGGGTCGGCGGGGTCGACCTCGAAGACGTAGCCGTGGTCGCGGGTGTAGCCGGCGGTGCCCGCCCGGTCCTCGGTCTCCTCGCAGGACAGCCAGGTGTTCCAGGGAGTACGGCCGCCCGCGCAGTTGACGGCGGTGCCGGCGAGGGCGACGCGCTCGGAGGTGACCCGGCCCGCCGGGTCCAGGTCGAGGAGGGTGCAGCCGCCGAGGGCGTACGGATCGTAGGTGAGCCCCTCGACGGGAGGGACCCGCAGGGCGGCGGTGGTGCGGTTCTCGTGGTTGCGCACCAGCCGGACGCGGCCCTGCCCGGCGTCGAAGGCGGCCATGCCGTCGAAGTTGCCCGGGACGGCGCCCTCGCCCGAAAGCAGCGGGTCTCCGGCGCGGGAGAGGACGCGGTACGTGAAACCGGCGGGCAGATCGAGCAGCCCGGCGGGGTCGGCTACGAGCGGGCCGTAGCCGTTGCCGGAGACCGGGGCGGCCGTACGCGCACCCGCGCTCGTACTCGCGGCCGCGCCCTTGCGCGGCTCCGCTCCCGCTCCCGCCCGCGACCCCGCTCCCGACCCGGGGCCGGCTCCGGCGAAGAGGGCGCCGAGCGCTCCGGCGAAGGAGATGGAACCGGCGGCGAGCAGGCTGCGCCGGCTGAGGGACATCGGCGGCTTGGGCGGCATGGGGAACTCCCGGCGGTGGGTCAGGACAGAGGACCGAGCCGTGGTACCACGGGTGGCCGGTGGGGTCGGCTCCGCCGCGCCGTCCCCTGCCGCCGGTGCCCGGCGCGGCCGATCCAGGCCGCGCCGGACGGGCGGGTGTCAGGCCAGCTTCGCGCTGAGGGTGATGGTCGTACCCGTCAGGGCCTGGCTGACCGGGCAGTTCTGCTTCGCGTCCTCGGCCGCGGCGACGAACGCGTCGTTGTCCAGGCCCGGCACCTCGCCCTCGACGGTGAGGTGGATGCCGGTGATGCCCTTGCCCGGCACGAAGGTGACGGCGGCCGAGGTGGTCAGCTTGGTCGGCGGGTTGCCCGCCTTCGCGAGACCGTTCGAGAAGGCCATGTTGAAGCAGCTCGAATGCGCGGCGGCGATGAGCTCCTCCGGGCTGGTCCGCCCGTTCGCCTCCGCGTCGGTGCGCGCGGGCCAGGAGACCTTGAAGCTGCCGAGGCCGGAGGAGTCGAGGGTGACCTCGCCCTTGCCCTCGAACAGGTCGCCTTCCCAGACGGCGTGTGCATTGCGGGTGGCGCCAGCCATGGTGGATCCCTTCGCAGAAGTGGAAACGGCCGGCCCGTGGAACGGGCCGACGTCTCCAAACCTACTGGGACACCAGGGGCTTCGCGTCGCGTGCCAGCGCGGTGAGCCGCGAGATGGCCCGGAAGTACTTCTTGCGGTAGCCGCCGTTCAGCATCTCGTCACTGAACAGCCGGTCGAAGGGAACCCCCGCCGCCAGGACCGGGACTTCCCGGTCGTACAGCCGGTCGGCCAGGACCACCAGCCGCAGCGCCGTCGACTGGTCCGGGACCGGACCGACATCGGTGAGGCAGACGGCCGTTATGCCGTCGGTCAGGGCTCCGTACCGGCTGGGGTGGACCCGCGCCAGGTGCTCCAGCAGCCCCGGGAAATCGTCGAGGCTCGCGCCCTCGGTGGCGTACGCGGCCTTGGTCACCTGCTCGTCGGAGAACGGCGCGGGAGCCTCGGGCAGGCCGCGGTGTCGGTAGTCCTGGCCGTCGATGCGCAGCGGGCGGAAGTGTGCGGAGAGCCCCTGGATCTCCCGCAGGAAGTCGGCGGCGGCGAAGCGGCCCTCGCCGAGCTTGCCGGGCAGGGTGTTGGAGGTGGCGGCCAGCGCCACGCCCTGCTCGACCAGGCGGCTGAGCAGGGAGGAGACGAGGACGGTGTCGCCCGGGTCGTCGAGCTCGAACTCGTCGATGCACAGCAGGCGGTGCCCGCCGAGGGTCTGCACGGTCTGCTGGAAGCCGAGCGCGCCGACCAGGTTGGTCAGCTCCACGAAGGTGCCGAAGGCCTTCAGTGCCGGTTCGGCCGGGGTGGCGTGCCAGAGGGAGGCGAGCAGGTGGGTCTTGCCGACGCCGTAGCCGCCGTCGAGGTAGACCCCGCGCGGGGCGGTGGAGACGACCGGCTTCTTCGCGAACCAGCGCCGCTTGCCGGAGCCGCTCGCGTGCGCCCCGCCGAGGCCCGAGGCGAAGTCCGCGAGGACGGTGACGGCCTCGGACTGGCTGGGCTGGGCCGGGTCGGGGTCGTAGGTGTCGAAGCGCACCGAGTCGAAGCGCGGCGGCGGCACCATCTCGGCCACCAGCCGTTCGGCGGGCACCCGCGGCTCGCGGGCGCACAGGGACTGCGGTCCCGCGTCGGCTATCGGGGGCCGCCCGGAGGCTGACGCTGAGGGCGAGAGTGATGTTGACACAGCTCTTAACTCTACGGGGCGTGGCACACTGCACCGATGCGACGCCTGTTCCCTGTGACCGATCAGACATCAGCGGACCAGACCGACCGTGAGTGGTCGCTGGACGAACTCGCCGAAGCGTACGAGTACCCCGCCCTCGCCCCGGACGGCCACTGGCTGCGGGCCAACATGGTCTCCACGCTGGACGGCGCGGCCCAGCACGACGGGCGTTCGCAGCCCATCTCCGGCGAGACCGACATGCGGATCTTCGGCACCCTGCGGGCCCTGGCCGATGTGGTGGTCGTCGGTGCGGAAACGGTTCGCCAGGAGGGCTACCGCCCCGCGCGGGCCCGGGAGGCCTTCGCCGCCCGCCGTACCGCCGCGGGTCAGGGGCCCGCCGCGGTCATCGCCGTGGTCTCCGCGAGCCTGGACCTGGACTTCTCGCTGCCGCTGTTCACCTCCCCGCTGGTGCCCACCGTGGTGCTCACGGGCGCGGCCGCCCCCGCCGACCGGGTCGCCGAGGCCGCCAAGGCCGGGGCGCAGGTGGTGGTGGCCGGCGACGGGGCGGGCGTGGACCCGGCCCGGGCCGTACGGGAACTCGCGGACCGGGGGCTGCGGCGCCAGCTCACCGAGGGCGGGCCCCGGCTGCTGGGGCAGTTCGTGGCCGCGGACGCGCTGGACGAGCTGTGCCTGACGATCTCGCCGGTGCTCACGGCGGGTGACGCCCAGCGGATCGCCGGCGGCCCCTCCGTCACGGTTCCGCACCGGCTCGCACCGGCCTGCCTGCTGGAAGAGGCCGGGTTTCTCTTCACGCGTTACCGTCGGATCTGAAGAGAGGCGGAATTTGTCGTTCCGCTTAGCTTCCGCTGGGCACAGTAGTGGGCAGGTATAACCGCACAGGCCCCGTGCGACAGCGGGGCAGGATGGTTTCCGCAGGGGCCGGCCGGTCGGCCTCGGCCCACGAAGGAGAGGGCGTCCGTGTTCACGAGCGTATTGATGATCGAGCAGCCGCTGACCCCCGTCGACGTGGACTTCGTCACGACCCTCCACGGAGACGAGCCGGTCTCCTTCATCGTCCTCATGCAACCCCGCGGCGACCGGGACCGGCTGCTGCGCGCCATCGACGACGTAGCGCTCGGTGAGCTTCCCGAGGCCATTCGCGAGGGCGACGAACCGGAGGGCGACGCGGCCCGCGGCCCGGCCGAACTGGCGATCCAGCATTCCCTCGCGTCCCTGAGGGCCAAGGGCGCCAAGGCCGTCGGGCAGATCGTCGACGAGCACCCGCTCGACAAGCTGAAGGCAGTGGTGGACGAGACCAACGCCGACGAGGTGATCGTGCTGACCGCCCCGCACTACGTCGAGGAGTTCTTCCACCGGGACTGGGCCTCACGGGCGCGCCACAAGGTCGGCGTTCCGGTGCTCAAGCTCTTCGCCCACAAGGAATAGGGTGGAGGCGGCCGGACCGCGCATCCGCGCATCCGGCTGCCGTACGTACGCACTCGATCCTGGAGCTACCTGAATGAAGCCCGGCCTGCCGACCGCCATGGAACGGCCCCACTTCATCGGCATCGGCGGCGCCGGCATGTCCGGCATCGCGAAGATCCTGGCCCAGCGCGGCGCCAAGGTGGCCGGCAGCGACGCCCGTGACTCCGAGACCGCCCAGGCGCTGCGCGCCCACGGCGCCACGGTCCACATCGGGCACGCCGCCGGTCACCTCGCCGACGACGCCACCTGCGTGGTCGTCTCCAGCGCCATCCGCGCCGACAACCCGGAGCTGGCCCGCGCCGCCGAGCTCGGCATCCCGGTTGTGCACCGCTCGGACGCCCTGGCCGGGCTGATGGACGGCCTGCGGCCGATCGCCGTCGCCGGCACCCACGGCAAGACCACCACCACCTCGATGCTGGCCGTCTCCCTCTCGGCGCTGGGCCTGGACCCCTCGTACGCCATCGGCGGCGACCTGGACGCCCCCGGCTCCAACGCCCACCACGGCGAGGGCGACATCTTCGTGGCCGAGGCCGACGAGAGCGACCGCAGCTTCCACAAGTACACGCCCCAGGTCGCGATCATCCTCAACGCCGAACTCGACCACCACGCGAACTACGCGTCGATGGACGAGATCTACGAGTCCTTCGAGACCTTCGTCGGCAAGATCCCGGCCGGCGGCACCCTGGTCATCGCCCACGGCCAGGCGGGCGCGGCCGAGATCGCCGGGCGGGTCGGCGGCAATCCCGACCTGACGGTCGTCACGTACGGCGAGGAGCCCACCGCCGACGTCCGGATCACCAAGATCACCCCGCGCGGGCTGACCAGCGAGGTCACGGTCGTCATCGACGGCCGGATGCTCACCTTCACCGTGTCGGTGCCCGGCCGCCACTACGCGCACAACGCCGTCGCGGCCCTCGCCGCCGGCGTCGCGCTCGGCATCCCGGCCCACAACCTGGCCTCCGCCCTCGGCAAGTACACCGGGGTCAAGCGCCGCCTCCAGCTCAAGGGCGAGGCCGCCGGGGTCCAGGTCATCGACTCCTACGCGCACCACCCGACGGAGATGACCGCCGACCTGGAGGCCATCCGCGGAGCCGCCGGGGACTCCCGCATCCTGGTCGTCTTCCAGCCGCACCTCTTCTCCCGCACCCAGGAACTCGGCAAGGAGATGGGCCGGGCCCTCGCCCTCGCCGACGCCTCGGTCGTCCTCGACATCTACCCGGCCCGCGAGGACCCGATCCCCGGGATCACCAGCGAGATCATCATCGACGCCGCCCGCGCCGCCGGGGCCGACGTCACCCCCGAGCACTCCAAGGAAGCCGTCGCCGACGTCATCGCGGGAATGGCGAAGCCCGGCGATCTCGTTCTCACCATGGGTGCGGGCGATGTCACGGACCTGGGGCCGGCCATCCTGGCCCGTCTGTCGAACTGACGGCTCTGGGAAGAGCGGGAAAGCGGGAGATCAGTCATGTCGTACGAGGTAGAGAAGACGGACGAGCAGTGGCAGGCGGAGCTGACCCCGTCCGAGTACCAGGTACTGCGCCTCGCCGGGACCGAGCCCGCCTTCCGCGGTGAGTACACGGACACCAAGACGGAGGGCGTCTACAGCTGTCGCGGCTGCGGCTCCGAACTGTTCCGCTCCACGGAGAAGTTCGAGTCGCACTGCGGCTGGCCGTCCTTCTACGACCCGAAGGACTCCGACGCGGTCGAACTGAAGGCGGACGTCGCCCACGGCATGGTCCGCACCGAGGTCCTGTGCGCGAAGTGCGGCTCCCACCTGGGCCACGTCTTCGAGGGCGAGGGCTACCCGACCCCCACGGACCAGCGGTACTGCATCAACTCCATCTCCCTGCGGCTCACCCCCGCGGCAGCCACCGAGGGCTGACGGGACCGGCTTCCCGGCAGGCTCTCGGACCGGGAGCCTGCCGGGGGCGATATCCGGTGGAGCTCCGCCGGGCCCGATGACAAGGTGGGGCGCATGCCGACGCTCCACGCCGAGCAGCTCCTGCGGGAGCTGCATGCCTCCCTCGGGCTCCGCAAACGTCCCGAGGACGTGGCCCAGCTGGTCCAGGACCTGTTCGCCGCCCAGCAAACCGACCTCGATCCTGTCACCGCCACCGCTCTCGGCAAGGCCGTCGAACACTCGCTCCGCACCATGTGGCACGGCTACACCTCGATGAGCGAGGAGTTCGCGCGGCCCGTCGGAGCGCAGCGCCAACTCGCCCGCACGGCCGCCTTGTTCCCGAACCTGCCGGAGCCCCCGCCGGACGCCGGGGACGATCCCGCCCGCATCGAAGAGGTGATCCGCCGGGCGGGCGAGGAGATAGGCCGGGAGTACGGGCAGAACGACTTCGGCACCGAGCGGCTCGACCGGGCGGAGCGGGCCGGGGCGGGAATCGGCGGGCTCTCCAAACGCCAGTACAACAAGCGCTTCCGGCTGCTCCGCCGCATGGAGGCCAAACTGGCCCGGATCGTGCACGAGCAGCGCCGCCGCGAGATCACCATGACCGGCAAGGGGGCGCTCGCGCACACCCTGCCGTACGAGGCGTTCGCCGCCGACCCGGACACCGCGGCCTTCGTCGCCTACCTCACCGCGCGGGGCGGCATGCGCAGCGTCTTCACCAACGGAAAGCAGCGGCGGCCGTACGACGAGGTGGCCGACGCCCTGTTCCAGCGGCTGCGCGCCGAGCCCGACCGGACGAACTGGTACGTGGTCGCCCACGTGTACCCGGCCGCCGAGGTCCTCGGGCACCTGTCCGACGCGGACGTCGCCCGGCTCCTCGTGCGCTGGAACCGCTTCCTGCGGGAGGTGGCCGAGATGCTGGAGGACGCCTGGAACCGGTGCCGGCTGGAGCGCAACACCATGATCGTGCGGCCCGGCAACGACTCCTCGACCTGGAACCAGGCCGCCCAGGCCTGGAGCACGGCGCGGGCGCACTGGTTCGCGCTGGTCGGCGAACTGGGCGAGCAGGACCTCCTGGACCGCATCTGCCCCGGGAAGGTGCCCCGGCTGATGGCTGCCGACGTGGCCTATTGGCACCGCAAGAGCGGTGGCGGGCTGCACCCCGACACGTACGTGTGGGCGGAACTCCCCTTGCCCTGGGAGGTGCTGCGGGGTGAGGCGGACTGTCCTCGTTCCCTGGTCGAAGAGGTCTGCCGACGGCACGGCGTGGACCCCGTCGCAGGCGGCTGGACCGCACAGAGGCCCGTCGCCGAACCCGCCCCCTACCGCCGTACGCCGGAGCTCGTGCACGGCGTCGCGGTCGCCGACCCGCTGATGGCGAGCGCGCTGCGGTCCGCCGGGGTGTTCTCGGGCAAGGGGAAGCGGGCCGCCACGCAGGAATGGCTGTGAGCTGCCGCCCGCCGCGGAAATGAGTTGCCCCGTCCCGCCGTTGCCGACGAGGATCGCAGCGGCGGCGGGGAAGCTCTGCGGAGGAGCGCCCGGCTCGTTCTCCGGGTGGACGTAGGTTCGAATCCTGCCCCCGTCGCCGCCCTTTTCCGTCCTCACCCTCTTCCTTCTTCCTCCCCGTGGCTCACCCCCGCAGGTCGCCGAGGTGGTCCGACAGGGTTCGGGACGGGTTCCAGCCCTGGGCGCGGGCCCGGGACAGGTCCAGGACCACCGGGTGGGCGAGCTGGTCCACCGCGTAGCGGCTGAGGGCGGGTTCGCCGGAGGACAGGGATTGCGAGATGCTCGCCGCAGCCCGGGCCAGGGGCGCCGGGAGATGGCGCACGCGGGCGCGGACCCCGTGGGCGCGGAGGACCTCGCGGACCGCCGCGTCACGCCGGTAGGGGCGGGCGTCGGCGATGTTGTACGCGCCCTGCGGCCACTCGGGAGCCGCCAGGCAGGCCCCGGCCAGGTTCTCCACGGCCGTCAGGCTGAGCGGGACGTCCGGGCCCGGCAGGAACAGCGTCCCGGCGTGGACCCGGGAGAGCAGCCGGGGCAGGAGCTGGGTGTCGCCGGGGCCGTACACGGCGCGCGGGCGCAGCACCACGGAGCCCGCGGCCAGCGCCAGGGCCTCGCCGGCGGCCTTCGTGCGGCCGTAGGCGTTCAGGTGCCCCGTGCGCGGGTGGTCCTCGCGGACGAGCCTGCGGTCGCGGCGGGGGTCGTAGACGCTGGCGCTGCTGACCCAGACCACCGGGCGGCCGCCCGCGGCGCGCAGCAGCCGTTCGGTGCCGGTCACGTTGACCGCGTGCATGACGGCCTCGGCGGGGGAGCCCGGGGCCGGATCGCCTACCGCCGCCGCGCAGTGCACGACGAGGTCCGTGCCCGAGAGGTCCGGCTCCGCGAGGGACGCGTCCCAGAAGCGGTGTTCCCCGAGCGGACCGGGCCTGCGGCCCACGCACACCACCCGCGCCCCGGCCGCGGCCGCGGCGCGGGCGACGTGCCCGCCGCAGAAGCCGCTCGCGCCCGTGACGGCGATCCGCACCCCGGCCGCGCTACGGGATGTCATGCCGCCGCCCGTACGACCAGCGAGCGCCACCCGGGCAGAGCGGCCCGGCGGTCCACCCGCGCCCGGGTCACGACCGGCCGGTGCGGAGCCAACGCCGCCAGCACGCCGATCAGTTGCTCCCGGGCCAGGCGGGCACCGGGGCAGGCGTGCTGTCCCGCGCCGAAGACCAGGCGGGCGACGCTCGGCTCGGCGGGGCGGCGCCCGTCGGGGTCCCGCAGGTGGGCCCCGGCCGCGTGCCGGGCCACCAGGAGCAGCCGGTCCCCGGCCCGGACCGGGCAGCCCCCCACCGAGCCTTCGGCCGCAGCCACCCGGGGCAGCAGCGGAGAGGCGGCCGTCACGCGCAGCAGCTCGTCGGCCAGCGCGGGGCAGAGCGCCGGGTCGGCCGCCTGGTCCCACAACCCGGCGTCGGCGCACCAGGCCACGGCCCGGGGCAGCGCCGCGACGGTGGTGTTGACGGCCGCGACCGCCAGCATCGCGGCCCGGGCGTCCGCCCCCGGCCCCAGGAGCACGCGGAGCCGCTCGGCGGCGCGGATCGCCGCCGCCCCGGCGCCGGGGCGGGGCGGGCCGGGGAGGTGGCTGCGCACGGAGGCGGCCGCGGCCTCGGCGGCGGCCTCCGCGAGGGCGAGGGGGGAGGCGCCGGTGCCTTCCCCGGCACCGGGGCGCAGGAGGGCGTACACCACCGAGCCGGCCAGTTCCCGGGCCAGCGGGACCAGGTCCACCGTGCCGCCGAGCGGCAGCGGCGCGAGCCGCCGCAGGAGCAACGGGTGCCACGCCGGGCGCAGTTCCCGGGTACCGGCCGCACCGAGCAGCTCGGCGAGCTCCCGCCGGCCGGCCCGGTGGCCGGAGCCCTCCTGATCGAAGAGCACGTCCTCCACCCGGGCGGCCCGGGCCGCGCCGCCGGTGGTGCCGGGCGCGGTGCGGTCCAGCGGCAGCCGGGTCAGCGCCTCCCGGTAGGCCGCCGTGCCGTGGACGAGCAGGGTGCCGCCCCCGAGCCGGCGCACGGGCCGCCCGCGGGTCGCGGCGAGCAGCGCGAACAGGAGCGGGTGGGAGCGCAGGTAGACCCGGCGGTCCCGGCGGCGGGCCTTCGTACGGGCCCTGACGCGGGCCTTCGTGTCGGCCTTCGCGTCGGCTTTGGTACCGGCCTTCGTGCCGGGCTTCGTGCGGGTCAGGGTGCAGATCGTCGGGTCGGTGGTCATCGGACGTGTGCCTCCGCGGTGTCGGCGGGCCGGTAGCGCCGGTCCCAGTACCAGAGCAGGGTGCGGCGCGGGCCCCAACTCCGCAGCCTGCGCAAGCTGTTCTGCACCACCAGCTGGTCCGCGCGGACGATCCGGTCGCTGTGCTCCCGGGCCCGGTTCAGCAGGGCCACGTCCTCGGACCGTTCGTGCAGCGGCACCCGCAGGGCGCCGCCGCAGCGCAGGTAGAGGCCGGCGGTGATGCCGAGGTTGTGGCCGTGGCACAGGACGTACGGGGCGCGGTAGCGCGGGTGCCGGTGGGACGGGCGGTAGCGGCCGTAGAGCGAAGTGAGCCGGATCAGCGCCGGCAGCAGCCGGGCTTCGAGGAGGCCGGGCCCCTCGTCACGGCGCGGCACGCTGCGGCCGCACAGCATCTCGGCGCCCCGCCCGAACTCCGCCTTCGCGACGGCCGTCCAGTCCGGGGCGGGCAGGCAGTCGGCGTCGGTGCGCAGCAGGTGGCTGGCGCCGGCGGCGATGGCGTACCGGAAGCCCGTGTCGGCGGCGGTCCCCGCGCCGGGCAGCTCCTCCCGGGCCAGCTCGACGCGGAAGGGAGCCGCGCGCGCGAAGTCCCGTACGGCTTCGGCCGTCCGGTCGGTGGAGGCGTTGTCCACGACCACGAGCGTGAATCCGGTGTCGTGCTGGGCGGCGAGCGCGGCCAGGGTGGTCCCGATGGCCGCCGCTTCGTTGTACGCGGGCACGACCACCCACAGGTTCGTCAACTCCTTGCTCCTTCTGATGGGTTGGCGGTGGCGGCCCAGGAGGCCGCGCGGAGCAGTACCCGGGCGCACAGGCTGCCCCAGACGAGAAGGCCGATCAGCGGCCCGGCCCCGCGGTAGAGGTCGCCGTGCAGTTCGGCGGTCGCGGCGAGATAGGGGTCCGCGGCGAGGGCGAGCAGCCGGCAGGCCAGCGCGGCCGCCAGTGCCGGACCCGCGATGGCGGCCGGCCGGGGCCTGCCGGGGGCCCGGTGCGGGGCGAGCCACAGGACGGCCGAGAACAGCGCCCACAGCGCGGGGACGGTCAGTGACGGACCGCCCGCCGCCACCACGGCGGCGACGGCGCCGCCCGCGAGGCACAGCACGGCCGCGCCCGCGAGGTCCCGGGCCGCGTCGCGCACGGGGTTCCCGCTGCCCGCGTTCTGCCCGCACACGGCCCGGATGCCCGTGCGCAGCGCCCGGGTCGTGCGCACCACCGACCAGCAGAGGGCGAGGACGAGCAGCGGCCGCCAGTGCGGGGCCGCGGTGGGCAGCCGTCCGGCCGCCGGAGCCGCGGCGGCGGGCAGCAGGGCCGCGCCCAGCCCGTCCACGATCCGCCGGACCCCGTCCCCGCCCGCGCCGGCCCGGCCGGCGAGCGAACCGATCAGCAGCACCGCCGGGGCCGTCCCGACGAGCAGGGCGTACGTGAGCGAACCCGCGAGCGCGTCGCCGTTCGCGCGGGTGTAGCGGCGGTGGGAGGCCATGACCCGCGCGACGACCCGTGCGATGACCGGCGGCGCGACAGGCTCCATGACCCGCTCCCGGAGGGCTGCGGCGCGGGCCCGCCACGAGGGGGTGGCGGGCCGGGGGGTGCACGGCCCCGTTCCGGGGCCGAGCCGGGCGGCCGTCGTGACCCGCTGCCCGACGGTGCGGGCGCGGGCTCGCCACGCGGGCGCGGCCGTCACGGGGCGCCCCGCTGTGCACGGGAGGCCTTGGCCGACGCGCCGTTCCGTGCGGAGGCGGAGCCGGAGCCGGATTCAGAGCCGGAGCTCAGCCGGTGGGCCGCCAGGGCCGCCGTTGCCGCACGGTCCGGTTTGCGGGAGCGTCCCGACAGCGGGATCCGCGCGAACAGCAGGGCGTCCGGCGCGGCCGTGCCCATGCGGCGCAGCGGACCCGCCAGGGCGGACCGCAGCGCGGGCTCGGCGGCCCCGTGGCAGGGCTGGACCACGGCCACGAGCCGCTCGTCGCCGTAGTCGCGGCCGTCGTCGTCGCCGTGGCGGTCGCGCGGCTCCGCCGGAACCCCGACGAGCAGCGCCAGCTCCACCCCGGGCACGTGCAGGGCCGGTTCGTACAGGCCCGGGTAGATGTTCTCGGCCCGGCGCAGCACCATGTCCTTGGCCCTGCCCTCCAGCACGATCCGGCCCGCGCCGTCCAGGCGCGCCCGGTCTCCCGTACGCACCCACGGATCGGGTTCTTCGCCGAGGTAGCGGTGCCGGGCCCCGGGGCCGGTCAGCAGCAGCTGCCCGTCCGCGTCGGACTCGGCGCGCACACCGGGCAGCGGGGCGCCGACCAGGTCGCCGGGGCCCTCGTGGGCGGCCTTCTCCCGGGACTCCACCGCGGCGGCCGGGAACAGCTCGGTCAGCGCGTACACCCCCCAGGCCTCATCGGCCCCCGACTCCCTTACGCGCCCCAGCAGTTCCGCGCTCGCCGGAGCCGAGCCGGTCCACACCCGGCCCCGGAACCGGGCTCCCTCCCGCAGCGCGTCCCGGAGCTGCGGCGGCGTGAGGTAGGTGTCCCGCGGCGCCAGCCGGGCCAGCTGGCGGGCCAGTACCCGGGGCGACCGCGCCGGGAGGGCCACGGGGGTGCCGCGCACGAGGGCGGGAACGAGTACGAAGAAGGTGCCGCCGAGCACCGGCTCGTCAGCCGCGCCGGAGGCCGAAGTCTCCCCCGAGCCAGGGGAGAACAGCGCCGACACCGTCTCCATCCCGGCGGCCAGACTCGCCCGCGTGTGCACCACCGCCCGGGGCCGTGCGGTGGTCCCGGAGGTGAACACGATGACCGCGTCGGCGTCCCCGTCGCCCGTGAACCGCGGGGGAACCCCGCTCCGCGCCGCATGCCGGTCCAGAGCGGGCGCGCACCCCGGCAGCCGCCGCCCGACCGTGGCCACCGGCGCGCCCAGCCCGGCCAGCTCCGGCAGTTCCAGCCCGGCCGCCCGCCGGGCCAGCGGCCGCGCCCACCCGGCCACCGCCTGCGCGGCGGCGTCGGCCAGCACCAGCGCGGGCCGCGCCGAAGCCAGCCGGGCGCGCAGCACGTCGGGTCCGGCCCCGGGGTCGAGGACGGCCCCGCGCAGACCGAGCCGCCACAGCGCGAGCAGGACGGCGAGCGCACGCGGCCCGGGGCGTACGGCGACCCCGACGGTGTCCCCGGCGCGCAGCCCGCGCGCGTACAGCGCGGCGGCGAACGCATCGGCCAGCTCGGCGAGTTCCCCGCGGGTTGCGGCGGTCCGGGTGGCTCCCGTGCGGGTGGCGGTCAGCACGGCGGGCCGTTCGGGGCGGGTGCGCAGCGCGTGGTCGAGGCGGTCCAGCATCAGCGGGGGTCGTCCGTTCCGTGCGGGCCGCTGCCGCGGCCGAGGTACCAGCGGGCCGTGCCGGCGATCCCGTACGCCCTCAGTCGGCGCGTGGAGTTCTCCACGACCATCGCCCGGCAGTGCGTGATCCGGTCGGTGTGGCGGCGCACCGCGTTGAGGAAGAGCCGGTCGGTGGGGGAGGGGCGCCGGGGCATCCCGCCGACGGCCAGGTACAGCTCGGCGGTGATGGCCATGTTGTTCCCGGCGTGCATCCGGTACGGGGCGCGGTAGCCGCGGCGCCGTGCGTGCTCGGGCCGCAGCCGGCCGAAGAGCCCGGCGAGCCGTACCAGGACCCCGAACCCGGCCCGCCCCAGTGGGCCGTGCTCGTCGCGCCGGGCCACGATCCGCCCGCACACCAGCCCGGGGTCGCGGGCCAGGGCCGCCCGCGCCGCGTCCGTCCACCCCGGGTGGGGCAGGCAGTCGGCGTCGGTGCGGGCGAGCAGGGTCGCGCCGCGTCCGATCGCATACCGGAAGCCGGTGTCCACCGCGGAGCCGACGCCCTTCTCCGCTTCCTCGATGACCACCACCGCGAAAGGGGCGCCCGCCGCGAACTCCCGCGCCACGGCTCCCGTCCGGTCGGCCGAGGCGTTGTCCACGACCAACAGGGTGAAATCCCGGTCCCGTTGGTGGGCGAGCGCGGCGAGGGTCCCGGCGAGCCGGGCCTCCTCGTCGTGCGCGGGCACCACCACCCAGAGCCGTCCGGCCGCGCTCACGACTTCTCCCAGACCATGGTCATGATGCTGATCCCACCGCCGAGTCCGACGAACAACACCCGCTCGCCTGAAGTCAGTTCATCGAATATCCGGTCCAGTTGCACCCCGATCGTCGCGCTCGCGATATTGCCGAGCTCGGGCACGGTCACCACCAGCTTCCCGGCCGGCACCCCGGTCAGCTCGGCGAACCGCTCCAGATAGGGCACCGTCACCTGGTGCACCAGCACCTTCGAGAAGTCGTCCCAGCCCATGCCCGTGCGGTGCAGGGTCCGGTCGATGACGGCGGTGCCCACCTTCTCGAAGACCCCGCGCAGTTCGTGCCCGTCGCCGCGGAAGTACGTGTACGCGTCCCCGCGCGGGTGGCGCGAGCCGCCGCCGGGGATGCCCCCGACCTCCCAGTGCTCGGAGTGGGTCTCGGTGTCCACGTCGAGGATCCCGCCGCGCTCCACCGGCTCCACGATCACGGCGGCCCCCGCGTCGCCGAAGGTGTAGCCGGCGAAACCGGCGCGGAACTCGGCGAAGTCGGCGGGCGCCGTCCGCACGGCCCGGCTCGGGGTCTCCCCGGTGACCACCAGGGCGCGCCGGGCCCGGCCGGCGAGGATCATGGCGCGGGCGAGGTCGATGCCGTTGACGAAGCTGTTGCACGCGTTGGTGACGTCCAAGGCGTGCGCCTTCGTGCCGAGTTCGTCCTGCACGATGTGCGCGGTGGCGGGTTCGGCGACGTCGCGGGAGGCGGAGGCGAAGAGCAGCAGGTCGATATCGGCGGGCCCGAGCCCGGCGGTGTCCAGTACCCGGCGGGCCGCACCCACCGCGAGCGTGGAGGCGTACACCCCGTCACCCGCGATCCGGCGGGCACGGATCCCGGTGGCCTGGGCCAGCAGCCGGGGCGGCAGGGCGAGTCCGGTCCGGCCGGCGATCTCGCGCTGGAGCCGGTCGGAGGTGAGGACGTCCTCGGGCAGCACGCCGGCGACGGCGGTGATCCCGGCGCGGGGCCGCGGGCGCGGTACGGATGGCTGATTCGGCATGCCTTCACGATGACGCGCCATCCGGTCCCGGTCCTGAGTACGGATGCTCATCCCCGCCCGTCGGCCGGATGAGTACCCGGGATCGCCGGGCCGCCGCACGGTGACCACGGCCGCGAAGGGATCGCGAAGAGATCGCGAAGAGATGTGGCAGGTGGGGCACGAACCGTCTGACGAGGTATTCCGTTCTCCAGGTGTACGGCCCACTGTCATTCAAGCAACGCCGACCGGTACCCCGGGGCCGCTGTTCTTGGGGCGCCCCTCGACACCCCCGCACCCGTCTCACCGCAGAGGTCGTTCTCCATGACTGAATTGAATCGGCGCAGGTTCCTGCAGATCGCCGGTGGCGCAGCCGCCGTCACGATGCTGAACGAGAGCATCGCAAGGGCCGCCGCCATCTCGGCCCAGGGCAGTACCGGCACGATCCAGGACATCGAGCACATCGTCGTCCTCATGCAGGAAAATCGTTCCTTCGACCACTACTTCGGTGCGATGAAGGGGGTCCGGGGGTTCGGGGACCCGAGGCCGGTCCTCCAGGACAACGGCAAGTCCGTCTTCCACCAGTCCAACGGCACGAAGGACATCCTGCCCTTCAACCCCCAGATCAACGACCTGGGCATGCAGTTCCTGACGGGGCTGAACCACGACTGGGCGGGCGGCCACCAGGCGTACAACAACGGCAAGTACGACAAGTGGGTCCCGGCCAAGACGGCCACGACCATGGCGTACATGACCCGGAACGACATCCCGTTCCACTACGCGCTCGCCGACGCCTTCACGGTGTGCGACGCCTACCACTGCTCCTTCATCGGTGCCACCGACCCCAACCGCTACTACATGTGGACGGGTTACACGGGCAACGACGGCGTGGGCGGCGGCCCGGTCCTCGGCAACCAGGAAGCCGGCTACGGCTGGAAGACCTACCCCGAGCGCCTGGAGACGGCCGGCGTGTCGTGGAAGGTCTACCAGGACGTCGGCGACGGCCTGAACGCCGCCGGATCCTGGGGCTGGATCAACGACGCCTTCCGCGGCAACTACGGCGACAACTCGCTGCTGTACTTCAACAGCTACCGGGGCGCCCAGCCCGGCAGCGCCCTGTACGAGAAGGCCCGTACGGGAACCAACGTCAAGGCGGGCGAAGGCTACTTCGACAAGCTGCGCGCGGACGTGGTGGCCGGCACCCTCCCGCAGGTCTCCTGGATCGCCGCCCCCGAGGCGTTCAGCGAGCACGCCAACTGGCCGACGAACTTCGGCGCCTGGTACATCTCGCAGGTCCTGGACTCGCTGACCGCGAACCCCGACGTGTGGGCGAAGACGGCCCTCTTCATCACCTACGACGAGAACGACGGCTTCTTCGACCACGTCGTCCCGCCGTACCCGCCCGCCTCCTCCTCCTGGGGCCTGTCCACGGCGAGCGTCACCGGCGACCTGTACACCGGGGGCGTCTCCGGCTACGCCGCCGGCCCCTACGGGCTCGGCCCCCGCGTCCCGATGATCGTGGTCTCCCCGTGGAGCAAGGGCGGCTACGTCTGCTCCGAGACCTTCGACCACACCTCGGTGATCCGCTTCATGGAGAAGCGCTTCGGCGTGCAGGAGCCCAACATCTCCCCGTGGCGCCGCGCGGTCTGCGGCGACCTGACCTCGGCGTTCGACTTCACCCGGGCGGACTCCGCGCCCGCCGCGCTGCCGTCCACGGCCGCGTACGTACCGCCGGACAAGAACCGCCACTCGTCCTACAACCCGACCCCGCCGGCGACGGGCACCCTGCCCAAGCAGGAGGCGGGCGCCAAGCCGACGCGCGCACTGGGCTACGCCCCGTACGTGGACGGCAAGGCCACGGTCTCCACGGGCAAGTTCACGCTGACCTTCTCCTCGGGTCCCACCCTCGGCGCCCACTTCCACAGCACCTCGGGCAACCGTACGGACGGCCCGTGGCCCTACACGGTCGAGGCGGGCAAGACCCTGTCGGACACCTGGAGCACGAGCAGCTCCACCGGCAACCAGATCAACCTCACGGTCTGGGGCCCGAACGGTTTCCTGCGCACCTGGAAGGGCCCGGCGAAGAAGGCCGGCCCCGAGGCCACGGCCCGCGACGACAAGGCCACCGGCAACCTGGTGCTGTCCCTGACCAACGGGGGCACGGCGGCCGTCAACCTGACCGTCACCAACGCCTACGGCGGCACGGCCCAGGTCGTGCGCGTCGCGGCGGGCGGCACCGTCGCGCACACCGTGGCCCTGTCCGGCACGGCCCGCTGGTACGACGTCACCGTCGTCTCCGACACGGACGCCACCTTCCTGCGCCGCTTCGCCGGCCACGTGGAAACGGGCGCGGCCGGAGTCTCGGACCCGGCGATCAAGACCGTCTGACGCGGTCGTCCGGTGCACGCAGCAGCCGCCGTTCCAGGACCGGGAGGTCGCGGGGACGGTGGCTGCGGGCGTGCCGGAGCAGCAGGTCCCGGGCGGTGTCCGGGACCCGGCGCCGCTTGGGGTGCCGGGTGGTGAACTCCTCGCTCGCGAAGAACCGCACGGCCGCGTCGAGCCCGCCGCGGTCGGTCTCCCGGACCGCCCACGCCAGGTCCTCGGTGGAGGCCCCCACGAGCAGCCGCGGAGGGGCCAGCTCCGCCAGGAGCGAGGCCGCGTCGGTGGGGTCCGCGCGGACGGCCCCCTGCCAGGAGAAGGCGGCCGCCAGCGCGATCCCTACCGGGCGCGGCGGATCCTCGCCGCGGGCCATGGCCTCGGCGTAGCCGCGCAGCGCCGCGGGCGCGGCGGCCGCCCACCGGGCCCGGTGCCGGGCCGGGATGCCGTCCGGGGCGCAGGGGTCGAGCAGCCGGGCGAGCGGCCCCGGCCGGGCGGGCGGTACGTGCCGGATCGCGGGGTCGTCCGTGGCATCGAACGGGTCGGGTTCGTGTGCCACGCACATGCACTCGAAGTAGTCGATCTCGGGGTCTGCCTCCGCCGACCCTCCGGAGCCCGGCTCGGGCACCCGTTCGGCGGGCCACACGGCAAGGACCTCCGCGACCTCGGCGGGGTCGGTGATCTCGTACCGCGCCGGGTGGTACGGGTGGCCGTCCGCGCTCTTCGCGTCGCGGACCCGGATGCGTTCGACGGGGACGGAAGGTGGGGTCGTCACGGTGTGATGGTAGGCGCGGTGGGCAGAACGTACGGCGGCAATTCTTTCCGCCCCGTCACCGAGGGAGAACGCATGGCCATCGCCCACCGCAGGACCGGCACCGGCCCCGTCCGCGTCATCGTGCTGCACGACTGGTTCGGCACGTCCGCCAACTGGGGCTCCGTACTGGACTACCTGGACCCGCGGGAGTTCTCGTACGCCTTCCTCGACTACCGCGGCTACGGTGACCGCAGGGACGTCCCCGGCCGCTACACGCTCCCCGAGATCGCCGACGACGTCCTCGCGCTCGCCGACGAGCTCGGCTGGGACACCTTCTCCCTCCTCGGCCACTCCATGGGCGGCAAGGCCATGCAGCAGGTCCTCGTGCGCGCCCCCGAGCGGGTCGAGAAGCTGATCGGCATCAACCCGGTCCCCGCCGCCCCCTACGAGATGGACGACGCCACCCACGACCTCTTCTACGGGGCCGCCGGCAACGCGGAGAACCGCCGCGCCATCCTCGACATCGTCACCGGCCGCCGCTCGAGCCCGTACTGGCTCGAGCGGATGGTCGCGCACTCGCTCGCCGTGTCCCGGCCGGAGGCCTTCGCCGCGTACCTCGCGAGCTGGCAGCCGCTCGACCTGTCCGCCGCCGTGAAGGGCAGCACCGTCCCGGTGCTGGTCCTCGTCGGCGAGTACGACCTCGCGCTCACCGCCGACTTCATGCGGGCCACCTGGCAGCTCTGGTACCCGAACTGTCGCATCCAGCCGCTGCCCGGCACCGGCCACTATCCGCCGCAGGAGACCCCGGTGGCCCTCGCCACCGAGGTGGAGGCCTTCCTGCGCGGGTAGGGCGGGTGGGGCGGGTGCAGCGGGTAGGTCAGCGCCGTACTTCCGCGACCCGCTCCTTGGTCTGCTGGTCGAAGACGTCGTCGGGCAGGAACTCGACGGCCTGATCCGGATCGAACTGGGCCTGGAGGTTGCGGAAGTGCGAGGGCGGCAGCAGCGCACGGTTCTGCAGTTCCGCCGCGATGTACCGGGAGCACTCCACGCCGCCGTGGGCGCGCAGGTGGGTGTTGTCCGCCACGCCCTTGGGGTAGTTGGGGTGCTCGCCCGGCTCCAGGTAGAGGAAGAGCGCCTTGGTTCCGTCGGGGCCGGCGTGCCGCCACCAGGCGACGCTCCACTCGTTCAGGTCGATGAGCGGCACCGAGAGCTGCGCCGCGACCTCGCGCATGGCGGCGGGGTACTGCCCCAGGGGGCGGCGCATGTTGCCGTACTTGTCGAAGACGCGGCGCTCGTGGCTGGTGATGAGGACCGGGTGCATGCCCCGGTCCCGCGCCGCGTGGACGTACTGGCGCAGGAAGCCCTGGTACTCCTTGAACGGCTCGGTGAAGCGGCCGTCACCGGGCTTCATGTCGATGAGGCCGAAGGAGATGAGCATGAGGTCGCCGGGAACGGCGTTCTCCAGGATCCAGGCGAGCCGCCCGCGCTCCAGGAAACTGCGGGTGCTCGCTCCGGCGCGCGCGCAGTTGATCACCTCGGCGCCCTGCACGAACAGCTGCAGGGTCTGGCCCCATCCCACCATCGGGGCCATGCTGGCCTGCCGGCTCGTCACGCTGGAGTCGCCCGCGAGGAAGATTCTCGTCATGCTTTCGTGTACTTCCCATCAGAACGTGCCGGTGCTCCGTGCCCGACGATGACCCGGCAGGCGGGGCCTGTCCCCCCACCCGGACGATCTCACCCGGCACCCGATTCCTGAACCCGTTCATCGGAATCCGTCTCAGGCTACATGTCCGCAGGCCGGGGCCTCAGCGGGCCCCGAGCGGAGCCCGGGCGGGAGTCCCCGGTGGTGCATTCAGGGTGGGCTCAGCCGTCCCACCAGCCACTCCAGGGCCGGCGGCACCTCGCGCGCCCAGGTCTCGTAGTTGTGGCCGCCGCTCGCGAGCACGATCGAGGAGACCCGTGCGGGTGACCGTACCGCGTCGATGAATTCCAGCGTCGCCGGGTACTGGTGCTCGCCCTTGCGGCTGCTCGCCACCAACAGGGACACCGGCGGCTGCGGCAGGTTCCGCAGCCGCCACAACAGGTCGTCCTCCTGCCGGCGGCCCGGGTCGCCGCCGAACAGGTCACCGGTGTCCGCGTCGCGCGAGGCCGCGTACGGGGCCGACAGCGCGGCCGCCGCCCGGTAGGCGTCCGGTGCGCGCAGGGCCAGCTTCAGGGCGCAGTAGCCGCCCACCGAATTGCCCATCGCGCCCCACCCGCGGGCGTCCGGCGTGAGGCCGTAGTGCGAGGACACCGCCGCCCTCAGGTCCCGCGCGAAGAAGGTCTCCGCCTGCGGCCCGCCCGGCACGTCCACGCACTGCGTGTCCCTGGGCGGCGCCACCGTCGGGGTCATCAGGACCAGCACCGCCGGCCGCATCCGCCCCGCCCGCACCGCCTCCAGCGCGAGCTGCGGATACCGCAGCCGGTCGACCAGCACCCCCGGCGTACTCGGGAACCCGCTCAGCGCCAGCACCACCGGGAACTCCGCCCGCCGCCCGGCGGACGCGTGCACGTACTGCGGCGGCAGGTACACGTACCCCTGCCCCGACAGCCCGCTGCGGGCCCCGCGCACGGTCACCGCCTCGATCAGGCCGATCACCGCGGGGTCGTCGGTGCCGGAGTGCCGCCAGGAGTGGGTTCCCCGCACCAGCAGCGCCGCCCGCGCCGAAGCGTCCGCGCCCGCCGGCACCGGGTCCTCGCGGCGCAGGGAGAGCAGGTCGCGCCAGGAGCCGTAAAAGCCGTACGAGGAGTTCACCGCGAGCAGCAGCGCCGACCCGGTCGTCAGGGTGATCGCGAGCTGGAGCCCCGCCCGCCCCAGCACCGGGCGGACCCCGGACCCCGCGAGCCGGGGCCACAGCCACACCGCGGCCCCGAACACCGCGGCCGCCACGAGGGCGGCGAGGAGCAGAGCCGAAATGCCCCCGATGTCGCTTTGCATGCGTGTGATCCTGCCAGGACTCCGGCACGCGGGCCCGGCCGGTCGCGACGTGCCGCTCCCCTCGGAGGAACGAAAAAACCCGTGGGGGTTACGAGGAAAACTCGTAACCCCCACGGGATCAACAGGGTGAGTGACGGGACTTGAACCCGCGGCCACCTGGACCACAACCAGGTGCTCTACCAACTGAGCTACACCC
>NZ_JBHVYI010000098.1:0-30218 GCF_042880975.1 Streptomyces sp. NPDC058289 | reverse complement strand
ACCACCGGCCGCTACTGCCCTTCGGGCGGGCAACGAATCCGATCAGCCACAGCACGAGGAGCGCGATCGCGACCCACCAAAGAATTTTGATCGCGAAGCCCGCACCGGCGAGAATCAGAATCAGCAGAAGAACGAGAAGCAGGGGAACCATATTTATCAACCTCCGAGCACTCATCTGCCCGACCGCCTCTCGAACATGCGCGCAAAACTTACCTGTTTCTTATCGGCGCAGGCGGGAAGACGTGCAGCCCACTTTCGGTGCACTGCCGTGTTGGTGGCCAGATCCGCGCTTACGGCCCACTCGCCAGCGTCCATGTAGTCCGCAGACGGGGGTATGCACAGCCCATGAACCTGTCAGGTGAATTGCTGTCCGAGTCCGGAGTGCAACAGCTGATCGGAGGGCTGGTCCACATCATCGAGGCGGCCGGCGCGCTGATCATCTTCGCTGGCACCGTCTGGGCGTTCACCCGGTTCGCCAGCACCGGCCTGCGTCGCCGTTCCCTCATCGTCGAGTTCAACAAGATCCGGCTCAGCCTCGGCCGCTTCCTCGTCCTTGGACTGGAATTCCAACTGGTGGGTGACGTCCTGCGCACCGCGGTCGCCCCCAGCTTCACCGAGATCGGCCAGCTGGCGGCCATCGCCGCCATCCGCACCATCCTCAACTTCTTCCTCACCCGGGAGATCGCGCAGGAACGCGCCGAAATCGAACGCGATCAGAAGGAGCTCGCGCAACAGGTCTCGGCCCGCTGACCATCCGGCTGCCGTGTTCCGCCATTGAAGCCGACCGACGGGGAACAGGGGCTCACGAGGTGATCGGCTATGACCCGAGAGGGGTACGGCACGCGGCCGGGTGTGGGCGGCCGTTACAGCGGGCCGGGATGGTCTGTACGTCTGCGCGTGTCACGAGGGCTTTCCGGCAGGGTAGTTGCGCGTAGGTGCAGCTCGTCGGTGCTCGTGTGTGCGTGGGCAAGCATCGCTTCGATGTCCAGCTCGTCCGGTCCGGCCGCCTGCTGATCGGGCCGGTCCCGGGGTATCGGGCGGACATTCGCACGGGCTGATCGGCTGCTGGTCACCACTAGCTCCCTTTCTCGAGGTTGTCACGTACTCGCCTGCCCCGAACAGCCACAGACACCGGCTGCCGGCCAGGCGCTGTTCGAATCCACCGCCGCGAGGTCGCTCAAGCTGCACGTGCTGGACGAGGCTTCCTCCGCGAAGCGCCCGGTCGGCCACAGGGGCCAGGGGAAAGGCCTGGCGGGGTGGTGGAGCAGACCGCAGTTGGGCAGGATGAGGGCTTCATATGTGCTGGTGAGGAGTCTTGTGGAGCCGACGGTGACGGTGTTGCCCGATCACGGTGGAGTGCGGGTAGTGCGGTGCTCAGGCGAGTTCGATGCGGACACCGAGGATGCGCTCCAAATGGCGTGTGCCACGGCTGTTGCCGCGCCCGAAGTGACCCAGCTGGTCTTGGATGTCAGGGACGTGACCTTCGCCGATTCCTCGTTCCTGAACCTCCTGCTGGTCACGCACCGGGACAGCGACCTGCGGTTGAGGGGCCCTGTTCCCAACCAGCTGGCCCGGCTGCTGGAGATGACCGGCGCGGACCTGGTGCTCGCCGTTGAGGACGGGTCGGCCCAGACGGCCGGTGAGGCCGAAAACCGCCTGGGGGATTCTGGGCCGGATGCGTAGCTGGGCGGGGAACCGTTCGGCGGGGGGTGTCGTGGAACTGTGGGGGAAGACGAGGGGTGAGAGGAGCGACGATGCCAGGTACATCCCGGCGCATGGCTGAATTCAAGTGTGCGGACGCCCGGCAGGTCGCCCGCAATGTCTTGGCCGCCCATGATGTGGGCGAGCGCCTGCTGAACGACGTGCTGACCGTGGTGGCCGAGCTGGTGAGCAATGCCACCCGGCACGCGGGCGGGGTCACTGCCTTCAGCGTCCGGTGGCTGCCGCATTCAGTGTCGGTTGAGGTGTCGGACGCATCTGCGGTTCTTCCCTGCTCCCCGGGCACAGCAGTGTGGGTGCCGGGAGGATTCGGCTGGCTGCTGGTCAACCAGCTCGCCGAGCGCATCGAGATCTCTGTCGGCCCTGAGGGAAAGACGATCACCGCCCATGTGCTGCTCGCGGAACGCGATCGGAGCGCGTAACCAGCACGGTCGGGCTTCTGCTGGCGCCCGCTAGAGGGCGCGTGCCTCATCGATGCTGTCGGTGATGGTGAAGATCTGGTGCGCCGAGGTGAGCTCGAAGAGCCGGGACAGCTGTGGGGCCAGCGGTCCGGCCAGGACGAGCGGGTGGCCGGTGCGCCGCAGACGGACCAGTTCGTTGAGCATGGAGGAATCGGCGAAGGCGACCTGGCTGAGATCCAGGACGATCCGGCGCACGGTCGGGTCAGCTACGGCCTCTTCGGCGGCCTGGCTGAAGGGATCGAGGCTGTCCTGGTCGAACTCCCCGGCGCAGAAGATCACGCGGACGCCATCATGGTCGGGCAGCGCCGTCACGACTTGTTCCATGGGCTGCCCCCTGTCATTCGGTGTCGGGAAGGCACTTGCTCCCCAACAAGCACGGTCGTGGGTTCACCCCCACGGGGACGAAGGGTACGTGCAGACATCCCGTCCGGGGCAAGCGACGGGGCGGCGGCAGGAGCCAGCTCGTCGGCAACTGGCCTGCAGCTTCGTACTCGGCCGAGCGGGCACTCGACGCGCACTTCGAACCCCCGACAGCGCGCGCCCAAAGTTGCCGGGCAGCGCTCCGCAGCCCGTACAGCTCCACCGTCACCGACCACGTCCATGCCCCGCAGCCTCCCGCCCGCACCCCAACCCTGCCGGCATCTGGCATCCCATCGCACCCGCGTCGGATAGCCGCTCAGCTCTGCGGCTGCGGCCCGGTTCCGCCGAACCGGGGCACATCCTCGACGGCGGCGTCCAGGCGCAGCCGCGTATATCGGATCGGGTGGCGGTAGACGCCGCCCCGGTCGACGGAGGTGTCGGCGCTGATCTCCGCAACGAGTTCAGGCTCCACCAGCGTGGCATCGAGGACGTCGCGGGCGCCCCAGCCTGACGAGAAGCTCGCACCGGTCCACGGATGCCCGGGCCCGGCCGGGGTGAGGTGCTCGGCGAGCTCGCGGGCCGCGTTGGGGCGCAGCGGTACGGTGCGGCCGACGGGGCGGAGGCGGCCGGTCTCGTCGTGGCGGCCGAGGAGAAGGAGTTGGGGGCGGCCCAGGGTGCCGGTGATGGCGCCGATGACCGCCTCGGTGGTGTTCCTGCGTCTGACCTTGGTCCTTAACTGCACCAGGGCCCTACTCGCGCCAACCGGCCCGGCAGTGACCGCTGGACCTGTGCGGTCGTTAATGAATCATGACCACGCCTGCTGGACATGGCCACGATGAACGCCGTCTTGACCGGCAGACACCGACAACTTCAACCAAAGGACAAAGCAGTGCCTGAACACGAAGCCTCGCGAGACACCGTCGGCGGTTCCTTGGCCGGGACGTCCTCATCGGCTGATCTGACGGAACGCGATCTCGTCCGGTCGTCGACTCAGGCTCTGGTCGCCAGCCCGGCGCTGGCAGGACACGTGCGATCCTGGCTCGGTGACGGCGAGAACCTGCCCTTGACGCCTAAGCAGGTTACCGAAGCGATCGGTGTCAAACAGTTGGAGGCCCTCGCGGCCAAAGGTGACGCGGACCCAGCCACGCTGACTGAAACCCTGGCCGAAGTGCCGCCGCAGATCGTGGACCGGCTATCTCCCGACGGGCAGCTCGTCACAGACCCCCAAGTCGCACGTCAGCTGCTGGTCTCATCTGCGGGGGGACCGGGGATCCATCCTGTCGACGGTACCGCTCGGAAGATCCCGCTGAGCGAGATTACTGACTCCCTCGGCCTGTCAGACCTCAGCCTGGACAAGATCACAGGCGCCCTGCAGCTAAACCCCCTCCTTGACAGTGAGCTTGTCGACTCCCTGATCAACACCAGGGATTTTGACGCCCACATCAACGGAAGGTGACCCACCGCGGAGGCCGTAGCCCTGTCAGCGGTCACGGTGCGAGGCTTTCCGATGCCAGGTCCGGGCGCAGGCGTAAGTAGCGAGCAGGACACCTCGGGCCCGACTACTTCCTCATCAACACCGACGGCTCCGTCGAGGTGTACCTCAACCAGGGCGGTGACCCGGCCGGCGCCAACGGCTGGAAGCACATCGGCAAGGTCGCCGCGGGCGTCTCCAACTACGCGAGCAAGGTCCGTTTCGCGGACTGGGACGGCGACGGCCGCTCCGACTACATCGCCTTCAGCGACAGCGGCTCCGTGCACCCGTACCTCAACCGCGGTGGCGACCAGTCCGGCAACGGCTGGCCCGCTGTCGGCCAGGCCGCGGCCGGTGTCACCAACGACCGCAGCCGCATCCGGTTCGCCGACAACGACGGTGACGGCAAGGCCGACTACCTCTACGTCAAGCCCGATGGCAAGGTCGACCTATACGTCAACCGCGGCGGCGACGTCGTCCCGAACGGCTGGCAGGTCGTCGGACAGATCGCCAGCGGTGTCACCACCGACCACACCAAGGTCCAGTTCGCCGACTTCGACGGCGACACCCACGCCGACTACATCGTCGCCGGCGCTGGCAACAGTGCCTCCGTGTGGCTTTGGAACGGCGGCGATCCGTCCGGTGCCAACGGCTGGAAGGGCATCGGCGTCGTGGCCAGCG
The DNA here is from genome assembly GCF_042880975.1 of Streptomyces sp. NPDC058289. Taxonomy (NCBI): domain Bacteria; kingdom Bacillati; phylum Actinomycetota; class Actinomycetes; order Kitasatosporales; family Streptomycetaceae; genus Streptomyces; species Streptomyces sp. NPDC058289. Next base: position 25,526 of record NZ_JBHVYI010000098.1, on the reverse strand, counting down.
GCACCTGAGCCGTAAAAGCTCCTGCCCGGTCGAGCTCCCACAGCCCCATGCGAACGGCCGTCCCGGTCCTGCCCCCGGCGGGATCGGGACGGCCGTCCCGTTCTCTCCGTCCCCCGGCCGTGCCCACCTCGTACCAAGACCGACCGCCGACGATCGCGAAAGCCACCCGTGACACAGCGCAGCACCCCTCTGACCCTCGCCACCACCCTGCTCGCCGGGGCCGCCGCGTTCGGTCTGGCGGGCGCCAGCCCCGCCGCCGCAGCACCGCAGCCGGCCCCTCCGCTGGTGCGGATCATGCCGCTCGGCGACTCCATCACCGCCGGCGCGGGCAGCTCCGGCGGCGCCGGATACCGCGCCCCGCTGTGGAACCGGATCACGGCCCAGGGCGGCTACACCCCCGACTTCGTCGGATCCGGTTCCTGGGGCGACACGCCCGACCCCGACAACGAGGGCCACAGCGGTTACACCATCAAGGGCATCCGCGACGGCATCGACCAGTGGCAGCGCGCCGCCGCGCCCGACGTGGTCCTGCTCCACCTCGGCATAAACGACCTCAACTCCCACAACGAGGACCCCGCCACCGCCGCGGCCGACCTGGTCTCCCTCATCGACCGCCTGCAGACCAACGACTCCGGCGTCACCGTCATCGTTCAGGGACTGCTCACCGACACCCGTGGCCAGTACGCGCGCACGACCACCTTCAACACCGACCTGCTCGCCGCGGTCGAGGCCCGCTTCGAGGCCGGCCGCCACGTGCGCTACGTCACGTCCCCGCGCCTGGACCTGGCCACTGAGATGCCCGACGGCCTCCACCCCAACGACGCCGGGTATCTCAAGATGGCCGACGCGTACCACGATGGCCTCAAGGCTGCGGTCACCGACGGCTGGGTGCAGCCGGCCCCCGCACCGCGGGCTGGCACCGAGTCGGGCGGCACGGACCGGGTCCGCTGGGCCGACTTCGACAGCGACGGGCGCACGGACCAGCTGACCATCGCCGATTCGGGAGAGGTCCGGGCCCGGCTCAACCGTGGCGGTGAAGGCATCGGTTCCTGGCAGGACATCGGCCGGGTCGCGACTGGCGTCACCACCGACCGCACCCGCGTACGCCTCGCCGACTTCGACGGGGACCGGCGCGCCGACTACCTGTACATCGCCCCGGATGGTGGTGTCACGGCCTACCTCAACCGCGGCGGAGACATCAGTGGCGGATGGGAGGAGCGCGGCAAGGTCGCCTGGGGCGCCACCCGCTCGCACGAGCAGGTCCGGTTCGCAGACTTCGACGGCGATGGCCGCGCCGACTACCTCGCCATCGCCGACAGCGGCGCCGTCACCGCCTACCTCAACCGCGGCGGTGACCCCGCCGGCGTGGGAGGCTGGGTCGGGCTCGGGCAGGTCGCGACCGGCACCACCACCGACCGCAGCCGTGTGCGCCTGGCGGACTTCGACGGCGATGGCCGTGCCGACTACTGGACCGTCAACCCCGACGGCAGCGTGACGACCTACGTCAACCACGGCGGGGACAGCCACGGCGGCTGGCAGTACGTGGGCCGGACCGCCTCCGGTGTGAGCACCGACCGCGTGCAGCTCGCGGACCTGGGCGCTGGCACCCACGCCGACTACCTCCTCCGGGAGGCCGACGGCGCGACCAGCGTCTACGCCTCCAACGGCGGCGACCCCGACCCGGCGGGCTGGATCCGCCTCGGCACGATCCCCCACGCCTCGTGACCGGGCGCCCGGAACCCGTCCAGCAGGCCGCAGAAGGCCACCACCGAAGAGCCGAACCCGCATGCCGCGCAGGGTGACCACCTTCGCTCTCACCGCCGCCGTCCGTCGGAGCCTTAGTCATCACCAAGGCCATGTCCGGCCCCGTGCCGCTCCCCGCGGCCACAGCGACGGCCGCGCACTCCGCTTCGCACTCGGCGTACCGGCCGAGCACACTCAACGCCTGGGCTCGGTCCGAGCGGGTCTGCGGGTGCTCGGCGCCAAAGATCTATCTAAAGACCGGCACCAGTGTGTCGTACATGCCGACGGCATCGGCATGGCGACCTTGTGCCCCGCCGCGAGCGCGGCAATGCCCAGCGCCAGTGGCCCGTAGGTGTCGTCACGCGAACCGGACCGTGCTGCGGCCACGGAGCGGGCCTCTGCCTCGGCCTCGGCATAGCGACCCGCCTGGTACAGGCCCATTGCCTGAGCCATGGGGGGCTCAGACATCGGACGCGATTCGCTTCCACCACGCCAACGAAAGAACGGGACCGTGCTCGCGCAGCGTCTTGAGCAGACCCGGTGCTCGTTCGGCGAGCAGGTCGACGACCGCGCTGATGTAGGCGTGGGCGGTGGACTCGCTGATCCCGAACCCGGCGGCGATCTTCGCCAGAGTGGTGTGCTCTCGTAGGTACACCAGTGCCACCATCGCCCGCTGGGATGGACGGAGCTTGCAGCGCCGGTCGCCCTCACGAGTGACAACCAGCATGGTGACCCACTCCACGAGCTCATGCGGCAGGTCAAGTGCGGCAGAATGGATGACCAACGAGGCCCCCGAGCAACGTGATTGAGACGTCAGACATCTCGATCAACAGCTCGGGGGCCTCGTTCGTTGCGCTTCACGACCACCAGCCGATCGGTGGCCAACTCGAAGAAGCTCACTCAGCTATCAGATGTGCTCGAAGTACCGGGTCCACCAGCTGACGTGTTCCGCATCCGCCGGGTAGGTGATGAACGAGTGGTCTTCGGCATTGAGATCGGCGAGCCACGTGACGCCGTCATATCGGCGCCGGAGAAGAGGAAGCGGGACGGCGGTGTATCCCAGGTCTATCAGCGCAGTCTCGATGGCTTCGCGCTGCTGAGCAGTGACTGCCCCGTCGCGGACGGCATGGTCGAGGTCGCGGTGGCTATCGGGGTTGGGTGTGGTGACTACGGCGAGCTTGCCGTAGTTGCTCAGCCTGATGGCCAGTGCCGGCAACCAGTTCTGGACGTGCACGGCGAAGTAGTAGCTGGCGTCCTGGTTCTCATCACTCAGCTCCCACGGGAATTCCAAGTCCTTGGAAAGCCGGTTCTGGAGTTGAACGGCTCCTGCCCGTGCAGCCTCGAAGTCAAAGCCGTCGGGAGTCTCGAGGTCGCTGGAGCAAGGAACGCGATCCAGGGATCGGAGAATCTCGACCAGTTGATGCTCTTCATTCATAGTATTCATCCTAGAGTATGCGTTCACAGTCGTGCGGGCGCCCACGTTTCTTTTGGGCGCCCGCACCAGGGGACTCTACTTGCCGTACCCCGTCACCGGGTAAGCCGTCACGAAGTCTCCATTTTGATTTACTACAAGCCTCATCCAGTTCTCCCCCTTACCTTCACCGATCTGCTCGCCCAAGTCCACGTAGTACCGGCTCTGATCCCCGGGGTACGACAATCCGCGCTTCTTGTACGCTCGATCCACGAGGTTCAGAAGCTTTGCCTGATCCTTCTCGATGAAGATCGTGTGGAGTGGTTTACCCGTTGCGTTTGGTTTGGTGTGCTCCATCAGGTGATCGATTCGGTGCCCCTGCGCGGAGCCGGGCTTGTACTTGATGCCACTGGGTGAGCGGAATTTGTCGGTACCGATCTTGACGAACCCGACAGGGCACGTGGGCATCGCCCGGGTGAAGCAATCGGCAAACTTTCCGCCCTTGCTCGTCGCTGCCCGGACGAATTCTTCGAACTTTCCTGCGAACTTGGTGCCCTTGAAAACCTTCCCCACGGGGAGGAAGGCCACTGCCGCGGCGCCGCACTTCTTGACTTCGGGGTTGTCCGCGCAGCCGGCCAAGTCCGAGAGTGCGAGCCCCTCGGCCCACATCTTGATGATGAAGCGCTGTGCCGGGTCCTTCATGAGGGCTTCGGCGATCATGTCGTTCCGCTGCTTGGCCTGCTCGTCAAAGTAGCAGCGCGCCCCAGACATGCTATTGGCGATCGGCTGCTCGCAGCGCATGTACTGGCTGCGCTCCTTGGCCGCCTCGTCCTTCAGCTGCTGCTCTTCGGCCTTCAGGGCCGCTTCGTACTCCGCCTTCGCCTTCTGGAGGGTGATGTCGAAGGCTTCGTCGCGGGCCTTGATGGCATCCTCTTCTTCCTGTCCTGCTTGCTTGGCGTCGGCGTAGGCCTGGTCTGCCGACTCGTGGGCTTCGGTGGCTGAGGCGAGGGCGTTTTGATGGGACTGTGAGGCCATGGCTGCCGAGATGTCGGCGTCGGCTGCGGCCTTCTGGGCTCGGTCGGACGCGGCTCGTGCGGTTTTGGCTGACTGGGCCGCCTTGGTGGCCGATGTCTGAGCTTGCGCGGCCGACTTCTTGGCGTCCTCGGCGTAGCCGGCAGCCTTCGTGGCCGATGCCTTGGCCTTGGCCTCGGCGTCCTTGGCCTGATGGGCGGCGTCATTGGCCTCGGCTGCGACCTTGGCCGCGAGGAAGGCCCGCTCCTGAGCCAGCGCAGCGACACGGGCCGCACTGGAGATCATGCCCGTGACGCGAGTGCTGTGGGTGGCGGTGAGGTTGTCGCGTCGCTGCGCGGAGTACTGGCCCGTAGTGATGAATTCGTGCAGGCTCTGGGCGTCGCCGTATAGGGCGATCTCTGCCGCGGCCTTGAGTTCGGGACCGCCTGCGCTGGCGAGCTGGGTCGCGGCGAGGTTCTCGTCGACCTCTCGGGCGGTGTACTGGCCCTCGTTGATGAACGCGGCGAGCGCCTGGCCGGTGCCCTCCAGCATGGCCTTGCGGGCCGCGGCCTTGACGTTGGCCCCGCCGGTGCTGGAGATCTGGTTCACCTTCAGGTCGAGGTCCATCTCCTCGGCCTTGTACTGACCGTTCTTCAGGAACTCGTTGATGCCCTTGGTGTCCGTCTTCAGAGCGGCAGCGGCGGCCGTGCGGACCTTTGCCACCCGCTTCTCGTCCTTGGAGATCTCCTCGACGCGGTCGCGGGCGTCCTGGTCAAGGCCCTGCTGACGGCCGGTGAGGAGATAGGTGCGCACGTCCTGGTCCGTGCCCGTGAGGGCGTCGGTGGCCGCGGACTGGGTCCAGGCTCCGCCGCTCTGCATGAGGTCGAGGGCGAGCTTGCGTCCCTTGAGGACCAACTGCGGCAGGTCGGCTCCGGGCTTGGCCGCTTCCAGGCCGAGCTCCTCTGCCTGCTTCTTACGGGCGCTGACGGCGTCGAGTGATTCCTGGAAGGTCTTCTGGAGTTGCTGGGCGTCTTTGGCGTAGTCCTTGGCCCGCTCGGTGGCCGCTGCGGTGCGCGTGTCGATGTCCGTCTGTTCCGTTTCGCGGCCGAGGTCGTGGATCTCCTTGGCCTTGGTCACGGCGGCCGCGGCTACGTCCGCGTATGTCTGTGCGGCTTTGGCGTGCTTGGTGGATTCGGCGGCGGCCTGCGCGGCCTCTCCCGCATGGTCGGCTGCGCGGTCGGCTTCGTCGGCAGCCTTTCGCGCGTGGGTCGCGGCGGATTTAGCGAAGTCCCTCGCCTCGTAGGCAGCCTTGGCGGCCTTGCGGGCTAGGGTCTCCGAGGTGGTCGCGGCGCGGTTGGCCTCGTTGGCGTGGCGGCGTGCCTGTGCAGCTGCTTCCCGGGTCTCTGCGGCGTTGACGCCTGCCGCAGAGGCGAAGCCGTCGGCTTCCTCGGCGGCGTCGGCAGCGTCTTGAGCGCTCTTGGCGGCGCCCCGTGCGGCGGTGGAGACCTTCTCGGTGTCTTCGGCAGCCTTGGCTGCGGATTCCGCTGCCTTTGCCGCGCCGTCAGCTGCCCGGGCGGCGTCGCGGGCTTCCTGGGCCGCCTGACGCGACTCAGCTGCCTTGTTCTTGTCAGTCGCGGCATCGGCCGCGGCTCGTCCGGCCTTCGCTGCGGCATCGGCCGCGCCGATGGCCGCACCGGCGGCCTGCTGGGCGGCGGTCGCGGCGATGCGTGCGGCACGGATCGCAGCGTTGGAGGCTGCGATCGCCTTCTGCGCGGCCTGGGCCGCACCACGAGCGGCGCTGGCCGCTTGTCCGGCGGCGGCTGCTGCCCTGAGGGAGTCGTTGCGGGCTGCTTCAGTTTCCTTCGCCGCACGCGCTGCTGCCTCCTGCGCCCGGCGCGCCGCTTCCTTGGCCTGCTCGGAGGTCTCTATCGCGGCCTTCGTGGCGAGGTCGGCCTGCGCGCCGGCCTCCTCGGCGCGCTTCGCAAGCTCCGCGACGGTGGCTTGTTCCTGGTCGCGGGTCCGGGCCACGTGCTGCCCGATGTCCAGGAACTCCTGAATGTCTGCAGCACCGCCACGCAGCGCTGCGTCCGCGGTCGATGTCGGCGCCCAGCACCCGCTGAGATGGACGCTTCCAGGGCACAGATGACGCCCCCGGGCACTGGTTCTAAGCGCAGCCGGTGCAGGCCACGCCTACCACCGACACAACAGGGGCGTTGTGACGGCACCCGCCGAAACCTCACCGCGCTCGTCGACACAGGTTCGCGCTCGGTCCCTGCGACGCTGCGCAGCGCTCGGTCCAGCCGCTCGCCCCTTCCCAAAGCCCAACACAAGGAACACCATGTCCCACATACGCCCGCACACTGTGGCCACGGCCGTGGCCGTGACCCTCGCAGGCGCCGCCGCGCTCATGCCCGCCGGTGCTGCCCTGGCAGCCGTAGGCACCCCCGCCGCCGCAGGGCAGTACACCTACACCGCCCAGCTGAACATCGGGGACGAGGCGAACAGCCGAGCCTGTTCCGCCGTTCTCGTCAACGCGAGCTGGGTCATGACCGCAACGAGTTGCTTCGCCAAGACACCCGGCGCAGCCGTCGTAGCGGGCATGCCGGAACTGAAGGCGACGGCGAAGATCGGCAAGACCACGCTTGATGTGATCAACATCGTGCCGCACGGTGATCGTGATGTGGTGCTCGCGAAGCTGTCGGCGCCCGTCGCCGGCATCGACCGCGTCAAGTTCGCCACCACGAAGCCGGCCGTGAACGATGCCGTGAACGCCGCCGGTTTCGGCCGTACCAAGATCGACTGGGTGCCCGGGAAGGTCCACACCGCGGCATTCCAGGTCGCGTCCACGGATTCGACCACGTTGGCGCTCAATGGCAAGGGCACCGATGCCATCTGCCAGGGCGACGCCGGAGGTCCGCTCGTCAACAGCAAGGGGCAGCTGGTGGGTATCAGCAGCCGCTCCTGGCAGAGTGGCTGCCTGGGTACGCCCGAAGCGGAGACGCGGACGGATGCTGTCGCCACGCCTACGAACGGTCTCAAGGCCTGGGTCGATGAGACGGATCGGCGTTTTGCCGTCCAGCGCGATCTGAACGGTGACGGACGCTCGGACGCGGTCATGGTGTATTACAACGCTGACTCCTCGATCACGTTCTACAGCTCGCTGAGCAAGGCGGACGGCGGGTTCAACGAGTTCAAGCCCGGCTACACCGTCCCCGTCAAGAGCTGGGACCCCAAGGCCATGAAGCTCATCACCGGCGACTTCAACGGTGACGGCCGCACCGATGTCGGCATGATGTACCGCAACGGCGACAGCAGCATCAGCATGTACACCGGCCTCGCCGATGCCTCGGGCCTCATCCAGCCCTTCACCTCCAGCTACACCATCCCGGCCAACAGCCTGGACTGGAGCGCCATCGATCTGTACGCCGGCGACGCCAACGGTGACGGCCGCTCCGACGCGGTCATGGTGTATCACCACGCGGACACGTCGATCGCTTTCTACAGCTCTCTCAGTAAGGCCGACGGCGGCTTCAACGAGTACAAGCCCGGCTACACCGTCCCGGCGAAGAACTGGGACCGCAGCTCCATGAAGCTGATCGCCGGGGACTTCAACGGTGACGGCCGCACCGACATGGGGATGCTGTACCGAAACGGCAACACCAGCCTCACCATGTACACCGGTCTCGCCGACAGCGCAGGCCTCATCCAGCCCTTCACTCCCGGCTACACCGTCCCCGCCAACAACTGGGACTGGAAGAACATCGAGCTGCACGCAGGCGACCTCAACGGTGACGGCCGCAGCGACGCGCTGATGACGGTCCACAAGCCCGACACCTCGATCACCTTCTACAGCTCCCTCACCAAGGCAGACGGCGGGTTCAACGCCTTCAAGGCCGGCTACACCGTCCCCGCCAAGAACTGGGACCGCGCCTCCATGAAGCTGATCGCCGGGGACTACAACGGCGACGGGCGCACCGACATGGGCATGATGTACCGCAACGCGGACAGCAGCATCACCATGTACACCGGCCTCGCCGACACCGCAAGCCTCATCCAGCCCTTCACTCCCAGCTACAAGGTCCCCGTCAAGAGCTGGGACTGGAACTCCGTCCAGCTCCCCTGACTCCCCCGTCAGCCCCCTCCGTCGGGGCGCGGCGCATGCCGTGCCCCGACCTCGTGCCCCGGCGCCCTGATTCGGGTGCCGGGGCACGACGGGCAGCAGGCCCGGGCCCGGGGGCCCGTCCGCCGCGAGCAGCCCCGTGAACTGATCTGGCGCACGGCCCGCAAAGACTCGACGAAGTGCTCACCGAGCAGGTCTGCACCGCCCCTGACCCGACCGAGCCATGTCCGACCGTCCATCTCTCCCACTGTGCATGCCCCTCGGCGAAGGCTGCGGGGCGCCGGGGGGGGAGGGCGGTCAGGCCGCGATCGGGCCCAGGAGGTAGTTACCGGGGGCGTTGGGGTCGGTGCTGAGGTAGAAGTCGACGATGGCGGTGCGGTACTCGTGGTGACTGATCACACCGTCGCCGTCGAGGTCGAGGCGGCCGAACGCGGGCACGGAGCGCTCCGGGGAGACGCCCAGCACCTCGTACATGGCCACATATTCGTCCTGGCTCAGGACACCATCCGTGTTGGTATCGGCGGCGTTCATCACCGCGTCGGCGATCGCCATGACCGCGCTCTCGAAATGCTCGGGGGCGGTGACGCTGTCCTGCATCGCCGTAACGAACTCGGGCCGCGAGACCTGCCCGTCGCCGTCGGTGTCCGCGTGCTCCAGGAGCAGCTGCCACCACTGCCCGAACGCGGCATGGATCACGGCCACGTTCGTGTGGTCCTCGTCACGGGCGACCTGCGCGAACACCTTCGCCGTCGCCTGCAGGTCACCTTCCGAGAGCTGGCCGTCACGGTCCTGGTCGAACCAGTCGAAGAGAATCAGCTGTTCCGCGGGCTGGCCGCCACCAACGGCGAGCCGATGACCCCGCGAGAGGAACGAGGCTTCGGCCAGGCCAGCCTCTCCACCGTCCGCGGTCCGATCTGGCGGATCACGCCGCTGCCCCTCACCCCGGCCGGACGTCTGCCGATCGCGGTCGCGGGGAAGAAAGAATCCGAGCACCACCACGCCGAGCCTCCTGGTGAAGGAACTCGACCCCTGCCACCTCTCCCCGGTAATGCACGCCACCGGCTGCCAGCTACGGCGCCACGTGCTGACCTTGCCGGACGGCTGGATCGAGCACACCACCATGGCCACCGGCCGCACGGAATTCGCCCTGCCCGGGCTGCGAGCCCGCTGACCAAGCCAGGAGACCGGGGCCCCGGCGGTCGGGTGAACGAGGAGCAAAGCCCGCCCGGCCCCGCGTTCGGGCCGTGATACTGGCCGCCATGACCAGCACTCCCGAGAAGCAGACGGTCCCGTTCTCCCGGATCAAGATCCGGACCGGGGCCGTCATCTTCTGCGGCGACGACGTCGCCCTCATCCGCCGTGACCGCGCCCACTCCACCCACTACACCCCGCCGGGCGGCAACGTCGAGGACGGCGAAGACCTTCGCGAAGCCCTCCGCCGTGAGCTCGCGGAAGAACTCAGCCTGGACATCGACCAGGCCGACGGCGGCGAACTCCTATGGGTCGTCGACCAGCGCGTCACCCGCCCCGGCCCCACCCCGCCACCGCGCAAGCTCCACATGATCTACCGCCTCCACATCACCCCCGAGCTCCGCGACACCCTCGCCGAGCAGGAACTCGACGAACAGCCCGACGGCAGCCACGAAGTCGGGATCATCGAGTGGATCGACTACCGCAAGACCGCCGAGCTGCCGATCTTCCCGCCCATCGGCCCTGCCCTCGCGGCCCTGGCCACACCCCGCGCAGGCGTCATCGACGCCGCGCTCGAGCCGGTCACCGACGAGACGTACACCTGGGTCTGACCGAAGAGCCGGCCGACCTCGATGGACAGCCATACCCGGGCCACTTCGCGAGCTGATGGAACCGGCCGCCCTGGTCGGTAAGCGAGGCAGCCAGGTGAACGTTTCACGCTAGGGGCTCCACGTCTAGGAAGTGAAGTTCTGAGGCTTCCAGTTACGTGCGAGGAGGCCGAAGAGGAACAGGTCGGTCCATTCGCCCCGTTGCCAGAGCGATTCGGCGCTGCGGCCTTCGAAGGCGAAGCCCGCGCGTTCCAGGAGTCGGACGGAGGCGCTGTTGCGGGCGTCGCACGCGGCTCGGACGTGGTGCAGCCCACGGTCGAAGAGGTGGCCGAGAACGCCGTGGACCGCTTCAAGGGCGTAGCCGTTGCTGTGGAGGGCGGGGGCAAGGGTGCCGCCGAGTTCGGCCTGCATCCGGTTCTCGTCGAGGTTGACGCCGAGGTCGCCGGCGAGGCTCCGATCCAAGCCGGCCCCCGGGCGCCACGAGCGGTTCGAGGCCCGCCATGTCCCCGCACGCCTTCCCCACGAATGGACCGCGCTCCTGACCGGGCTCGACGTCGAGCCCACGGCCCTTCGCCGGGACGCGGCCCTCCAGCTCATCCAGATGTCCCTCGGACTCCCGCGCCCCGCCGCGGCCCGCTACCTCGGCCTCAGCCCCGCCCTCCTGCAGCACACCACCAGCGTCATGAACCGCTCGCTGCACCAAGGCCGCAAGAACCATGAATATGGGCAGATACTCCTCCGCTTGGCCGACCTCGTAAGCAGGCTCGATGCCCCCATCGACTACCACCGGCGCCGCCAGGACCCCCGTGCAGCCGGTCTGCCCGCCTCCGACTGGGCAGAACTCGCCGATACCGTCCGTACCCACACTTCCACCCCGTACCACGGGCCCGCGTGGTGGAGCCCGATCCGGCACCTGGCCGCTTCCACGGTCTTGTGGACCCATCTCACCCACGGCGAACTCGAACTGGCGCCGGCCCTGCAGACAAGCGCCGGGCGGGAAGAACCTGAGCGACTCCTCCGTGAGGCCCGCTGGATCCAGGCCCCCGGCCACCAGGACCGTGTACGCCAACACCTGCGCGACCGGCTCCTCGCCTATGCCGCACAACTGGCTCAAGACATTGACAGCCCGCATCGGGAGAGGATGTTCCTGTGAGCTCTTCCCTGCCGTACTTGCCGAAGCCCGAGTTCGTCTTGATCCCCGCCGAGGCCCCACCCGGGGTACCCATCCAGATCGCTATCGATCTGCGGGAGACCGGCATTCCAGGCGGGTTGATCGGATACGAGTACCGGCCGCTGATCGAGCCGGTGGACTTCGGGGGGCTCGGCAAGCGGGGAGTGGTCGCCATCGCGACGAGTGGCTTGTCCGGACACGTAGGCGTCGACGTGGCCAGTGGCCACGTGGTGCAGATTCAGTCCGCGGCGGCCTGGCACGTGAACAGAGACCTCGACTCCTTCAACCGATGCGTCGCGGCCGTGATCGCACGCTTCCCGTTCTATGCGGACGACAACGACGACGTGTGCACGGAGAGGGCGAACGAGCTGCGTGATCTCGTCTCCAGCATCGACGAGACCGCTCTCGTGCGCGACGGGTTCTGAGACACCTCCTGCGACGACGTGGCGATCGGGGACTACGCGGACTGGGATGCCTGACCCCGAAACGACCCGGCAACGCCAAGCGGCAGTAACGGTGCTTGCCGTTTAACCCTCGGTGGCCGACGAAGTTTGTTCATTCTCGGAGACGAGGGTGACCTGGGCTGTCCATGAACAAGGCTCCGTGGGTGGATCCCAGTGAACCTCTACAACGGTGTCGTGGAAGTCGATGGCAAGTCCCGTCACCATGACTGCCGCAGAGGCCCGTGCGTCTTCTGGGTTCGTGTTGATCGGCACGTCCAGGCGCCCGCAGAGCATGCCGCCTTCCATAGTGAGGACGCTGGTGCGCCAGCCATCCGGCGTCGCCAACAGGACTATCCCCCTTCGGAATACCCCAGGCGGGCCCGTTCTTCTTCTCCTTCTTGCGTCTCACCATGCCGCCATCCAACATCGTCGGGTTCGTGGCGATGAGCCGGAGTGGAGAATCGACTGCCGCGGCGCGGTCTGGGGCCTGGGGCGGGTGGAGCGGTGACGACTATCAGGAAGCGTTGTCGGCGAGGATCGCACGACGGGCGTCGATCGCGGCAGCAAGCAGGCGTTCGTCCAGCATCGTCTCGCCGTCCCTTGTGGAGTCGTTGACCGGTATGCGGGTACGCCGGTCGATCAGCGCCGTCAGTGACGGCAGTGCGGGCATCGCTCGCCGGCCCATTCGTGCGAGGCCTTCCGAGTAGTACTCGCCAATCCCGTAATCACCTAGGTGCGGTGTCATGAGAGCGAGAAGGCGGGGAAGAGCCGTGGGACCGGCGTGCCGGAGCCATAGCGAAGCGCATGCCGCCTGAATGCGGCCAGGCCGTTTGAAGGTGAGGTTGTACAGCTGGGCGGCCTGCCGGAACGTCAGTGGGCCCGCGTCCAGCAGGGCCGAGAAGATCTCGGGGGCACGTTGAAGTCGCCCGGTGTCCACGGGTTTGGCTTCAAGGACCGCTGCCGCCGCGGCGCTGTCGTACGACGGCGGCGGGCTGCCGGAAGGTCGATGGGCCTTGGGATACGGAGTGAAGGGGACCGCGGCGATCAGTGCGCGGTGTGTCCGCAGGGCAGCCTCTGAGATGGAGGCGGTGGTAAGGGCTTTGGCCATGGCCGGGCTGATCCCCTCTCCGCAATGGCGGACCAGCAGGGGCAGGACTTCGACCGGGGCCGCCCGCCAGTCATGACACGCCTCCCGGGCCAGGCCGGCGCCGATGTCCCGGGTGGCGGGATCACCGACGAGTCGCGCCACCAGGGCGTAGACGTGACGCTCGCGTCCCAGCCTGTACAGGACCCAACCCCAGCGCGACCCGACTCCGTCCAGGTGGCGCGCCGCCTCCCGGGCATCGGCGAGCAGTGCCCTGTCGAGCAGCGGCCACTGCCGCGGAGGGGCGCAGCTCAAGATCTGCAGTCGGGCAAGGAAGCGGACGGAGGCCAAGGGGTCGTCCTGTAGGTGCGCGACAGAGCCTCGAAACGGTAGGCGGCGGAACCAGTGCAGGTGGGCGAAGGTGCGCTCGACAACCCAGCGTTGAGTGCCGAGTCCGGAGCCGTGTTCAGTCTTGGGCCCCTTTTAACGCCCGGATGTGGGAGCCGTCGACCGCCGCCCGGGAGAGGTCCAGGACGTCCGCGCTGCGGAGCTTGGCCAAGAGCGCTTCATGGAGCCGGCGCCACACGTCGGCCTCGGTCCACTCGGCCAGGCGTCGCCAGCACGTCATGCCTGACCCGAAGCCGAGCTCCTGCGGGAGGTGTTCCCAGGCGATCCCGATATGCAGCACGAACAAGATGCCCTGGAACACCAGCCGGTCCGGATGACGCTTCCGCCCGAGATGACGAGTGCGACGTTCGACCTTCGGCAGTAGCGGCTCGATCACCGCCCACAGCTCGTCATCGACATCCCACGGCTTCCGCCGAGCCACCCCGCACCCCCAGATCAACGGCCCCGGAGTGATCCAACCACCTCGAAGATCATTTTGTTAGAGGTTCTAAGAGCTCGTCCCATCACTGGACTGCGTCCCCTTGCCGGCCCGGATCGGATCGTGCCAGTGGTCGGTGACAGGATCGTGAGGTGCTGATCAAGGAATACGGCGTCGGCCCATTGGTGCCGGACGAGTCACTGCTGCTACACCCAGGCTTCTGGTCGAACTACCTTCTGGTGATGTGCAGCGGCGGGGGGCAGAGCGCCCGGTCCCGGAGTCGCTCGGTGAGGACGGCGCCGTTGCTGAGGCCCTTTCCGAGGTCCCCTTCGATCTGAGCACTTGCCCGTGTAGCGGTCGCGCGGAGAAGCCGGCCCTGGACCATACCGATAACAGGGAGTGTCCTTTCATATGCCCGAACAGCCCATACGTCCCCGGCGCATCGGTTTCGCGTCCGCCGCGGGCGTGGACGTTGCGTCATTCAAGCCTTCCCTCGTCAAGGCGGTGTTCAGGGACGTCACCCGGCTGCACGTCTCGCGGTCGGCCGCGCGGGCCGCCGCGTCGGTGACGCGGACGGTCCTGACGGACATCATCGACGGTGCACGGCGAGCAGCGGCAGAAGAGGCCCGAAAGAAGCTGCTTCCCAGGGACCTTGTGGCAGCCCTCAGCTGGGACGTCGAGTTGGAGGTGGGTAACAGCTGGTACCACCACAGCCCTACGTTCAAGGGTCTGACCGGCGGCGGCGTCCAGGCTCCCAGGGGCAGCAGGTCGCGCAGGTCGGGTGGTGTGGTGGGCGCCCACAGGTTCGAGCCCGGGATCAGGAAGCTGTTGCGCAGCCGGGGTACCGCAGCTGTCCCAGCGATGGTCCGCGATTTGGACGGGCTAGCGAGCGTGTTCCTGACGGACCTCGCCCGAGACGCAGCCATGGTCGTCCGGGAGGGCGGGATCAAGCGGTTCGGCACGGTCACCCTAATGACGCCGGGCGATCTGGCTGACCAGTGCCCACCTATACCGGAGTCCCTCCTGGCATTTTCGATCCGCACGGGAGACGGGCGAACCATCGGCAGGGATGACGTCCTGGCCGCCACCACGATCCAGTTGTTCGGCGATGTCAGGCAACGAGCGCTCCTCGCCGCACGTCAAGCGACAGAGACCCGTTCGGACGGCTGATCAGGGCAACTGGCCCCACCCGAGCACTGCGGCCACGCACCTCACCACGGCGGTCCTGCCGATCTCCGCGAGCCGCACCGTGTGCCGGGGTGACGACCGTCGCGGGCATGGTGGTCGGGGCCGCACCCTGGGCGGCCGCACGCACCGGAACCCGCCGCGTGGCGTTCTCTGAACTTCCCGACATCGCTTGCGTGGAGAGAGAGCCGTTCCTGCCGCTGACCAACAGACGTTCTTGCAACCCACCGATGGAGCCAACTGGGCCACGACTTTGTCCTCTGCAGGCAGGGGAACTCGCTTGCTGCGCGTGGCTGAGCCTCCACCAGCAGCTTCTGGATCTTAGTGCTGTTAGTTGGCCAGCTTGGCCAACTAACAGCACTAAGTCACACCGGCTGAGACTTGGCGCTCTACCTGGCCCTTTAGCGTTGTAGCTGGCCCGTGCCTACCCTGCTCGGGCGCATACCGCCCCGGATCTTGAGGAGCCTGACCTGGGCGTTAGCCTCAGCGGATGATTCCTGAGCCACCCCCGAAGGTCATCACGCGTCTCCGCGACGGGCGGATCCACGCCTACGTCGTGGGCGCCGGCGTCGGCGTCGGCGTCGGCGTCGGCGTCGGCGTCGGCGTCGGCGTCTACGGGACGCTGGAGCCCGCAGCGAGGTTCCAGCCGCGGGATGGCGACGAGGTCGTAGCGTCGGTGGTCCGGCAGGATCTGGGGCGGGTCGTGTACACGACGCTGAACGGAGTCGTCTGCCTCACGGGTGCCGGCGACCTTGTGTGGTCCTCGGACTTCGAGCCGCACTCTGACGTACGCCATGGTCACCGGCCTGGCTGTGCGCTGTCTCTGGACGGGCGGACGGTGTGGGTTTACCGGCCGGACGCGATGGCGGGACGCGGGGGCGGCGACCAGTGGGTCGTGCACGACGCCGAGAGCGGTGTGGTTCTCGCCCGCTGGGAGCTGGAGACGGTCGGGCATGGCGCCTTCCACCACGTGCATCCCGTGGATGGCAGCATCTACCTCGACGTCGGTGAGGGCCAGGACGGCTCCGTCATTCTTCGGGGTACGGGCGGGGCGGACAGCGAGCCGGAGTTCGTGACGTACCCGTGGTCGGACCGCTGCCTGATCGACCTGGCACCGTCCGGGCAGCAGTTCATGACCGTGGACCACGGGCAGGCGGACGTTGCCTTCCACGGCCACCCCAACGGGGACGTGCTCTTCACCCTCCCCGTCGAAGCCTTCGGGTACGGCCCGGAGGAAGTCTTCGTGGAATGGGGCGGCGGCTACCTGACCGAGCACACGGCCATCGTCACCCTGGGCGGTGAGAGTCAGGACGAGGAAGAGTGGTTCCGTTACCACGTGGTCGACGTACGCACGGGCACGCTCAGCGGCGAATTCACCGTCGAGGCGAGCAACCCCTACGAGCTGGTGCCCCTGGGCGACGGTTCCTGGCTCACCGGCGGCCCCGGCGGCGACCCCATCCGTTGGTCCCGTACTCCGTAGTCATCCGCACCGTCGCGCCCGGCCGTACCACGGTTCCGCCGCTGAGCGTTCGGGTTGGCCGTAGAGGCCAAGTAGAGCGCTAAGTCACAGCAGTTGAGACTTAGCGTTCTACTTGGCCTTACGTTCCTGGGACGGGATGGCCGAGCCCTTCGTATGGTTGGGCCGCCCGGGGGTGCCGGGTGTGGCTTCTAGTTGGCTGCCATCCGTGGCTGCAGTGGCTTGGCCGCCCGGCGCCCCACGACGACCCGGCCGCCCAATTGGGAAGTGCGACAAAGATCGCTGCGTAAGGCCATGCCGGCGAGGTCGTCTGCGGCAGACCTGCACGCACGATCGTCTGGAGCACGATGAACCGGATCTGGGCCGGAATCGACAGCGGCAAGACCCACCACCACTGCGTCGCCATCGACCAAGACGGCACGAAACTGCTGTCCCGGCGGGTGCCGAACGGAGAGCCGGAGTTACTCCAGCTCCTCCAAGACGTCCTTGCCCTGGGAGACCACGTCACCTGGGCCGTCGACATGGCCGGCGGCGAGCCCGCACTCCTCCTGGCCCTACTCACTGGCCACGGCCAGGACCTCCTCTACATCCCCGGCCGGGTCGTCAATCGGGCCAGCGACGGATACCGCGGCGAGGGAAAGACCGACGCCCGCGACGCCTTGGTCATCGCAGACCAGGCCCGCATCTGCCGGGATCTCAAGCCGACGCGGCCCAACGACGAGGCCACCATCGAGCTGAAGGCCTCACCAGCCGTCGCACGGACCTCGTCCGTGACCGTACTCGGGCGATCAACCGCCTGCGCTCCACGCTGACCGGCATGTTCCCCGCCCTGGAACGCGCTCTTGTCCTTACCAGCGTCGGCCCGCTGGTCCTCCTCGACGGTTACCAGACGCCTGCCGCGATACGCCGCATGGGCATCGCCCGGCTGACCCGCTGGCTCCGCGCTCGGGGTGTCCGCATCCGGAGGAGCTCGCGGCGACGGCGGTCGGCGCCGCCGAACAGCAGCTCACCTCAGTACCCGGCGAAGCGGTCGTCGCCCAGTTGGCGCGGACCCTTGCCGCGGACGTGCGGGTGTTGAACGACAAGGTCGCGGAGATCGACCGGCTCATCGAGGGCCGCTTTCGCGCCCACGACCTCGCGGAGATCATCACGAGCATGCCCGGCATCGGACCTCTCCTCGGAGTCGAGTTCCTCGCCGGAGTCGGCAGTGACCTCGCCTTCTTCGCGACCCCGGACCGGCTGGCTGCCTTCGCCGGCCTTCCGCCGGCACCGCACGACTCAGGGAAGAAGAGCGGCAACCTCCACCGACCCCGGCACTACCACCGCGGCCTCCAGCGGGTCTTCTACATGTCCGCGCTGACCAGCGTCCGCTACGACCCGAACTCCCGGGCCTTCTACGACCGCAAACGATCCGAGGGGAAACGCCATACCCAGGCCGTGATCGCCCTCGCACGCCGTCGCGTCAACGTCTTGCGGGCTCACATCCAGGACGTCTGGATGCGCGGGCGCCCCGCGTTTCCGGTCGCCGAGCGCCCCATCCAGATCGGCGCCCTCGACGCTCTCCGCGGCCCGCTCACCCGCCGCGACCTCCTCCTCCAGACCGCCGAGCTCCACCGGCACACCGCCGCCCGCCCCGCCGACGGCCAGCTCCCTCTCGATGGCGAGCTCGTCACCGCCGAGCCCTCCGGGCTGCCCGAGATGACCAGCCGCGAGACTCTGGACGCCGAGCTCAGCGTGCTGAAGATCGACGTGTCCCAGCACCTGATGACCCACCACCACCGGCTGCTCCGCGAGATCGGCGCCACCGACTCCGCCCACCTCAAAGCGATGCACCCCGGGCAGCAGGTCCTCGTCGCCGGAGTCCGCGCCTCCACCCAGACCCCGCCGATCCCCTCGGGCAAGAGGGTCATCTTCGTGACCCTCGAGGACGGCTTCGGGCTCGTCGACATCGCCTTCTTCGACGACAGCCACGACGCCGTCGCCCACACCGTCTTCCACTGCGGACTCCTCCTCGTCCGCGGCACCGTCGAAGCCCGCGGCCCACGCCGCACCGTCGTCGGCCAGATGGTCTGGAACCTCGACGAGCTCGCCGCCGCCCGCCGCGACGGCGGACCCGACGCCGTCCTCACCCTCCTTGGCAAGGACCGCCCGGCCCCCACCCCCGCGCAGGCTCCGACGTCGCGGACGCTCGCCAACGGGACCAGCGGAGCGCGCCTGCACCCGTACGCGGACCTCCAGCCCGCCGGCACCCGGGCCGCCGACCTCAAAGCCCTCGGCTACACCAGCCCCAGATCAGCGGGGTGACCGACGTGACCGAACGCCGCATCCTCCACGCCTTTTTCCACCTGCCCCAGGGCACGCGGCCAGATCTGTACGAGCAACTCCTGGCGCTCACCGAGAACCTGACCCCGCGGGTCCAGGCGATCCCGCCGGACACCGCGCACCTCGATATCACCGGCTCGCTGCGCTACTGGAACCGCGACCCCGAGGGCATCGCCGCGCTCCTGCGGATGCGGACCATGGCCTTGTACGGCGTGCAGACCACGTGCACGATCGCCCCCACCCGCATGCTGGCCACGATGGCCGCTGCGGTTACTCCGCCCGGCGCCACCACCGTGCTCGAAGCCCACGCCGTGCAGGCGTGGCTGCGGCCGCGGCCCGTCGCCGCCCTCCACGGCGTCGGCCCCGCCACCGCCACCAAACGCCGCTCGTACGGGCTGCACACCATCGGCGATCTCGCCGACGCACCCCTGCCCGCCCTCACCAGGATCTTTGGCGCCGCGACCGGCCGGTCGCTCCATGCCCACGCACACGGCCACGACCTGCGCACCGTCCAGCCCCAGCCGATCGCCAAGTCGGCGGGCGCGGAGCGGAGCTACGACCAGGACGTCCTCGACCCGGTGGAGCACCGGCGGAGTCTGCTGGAGCTCGCCGAGGAACTCGGCGCCCGGCTCCGCGACGAGCACCAGGCAGCCGGGAACCTCGCCCTGTCCGTCCGGTACGCCGACCGATCCACGAGCTCGCGCAGCCGTACGCTGCCCGAACCCACAGCCCACACCCGCCCGCTCGCCGCCACCGCCTACGAGCTGTACGACAGCCTTGGCCTCCAGCGCGCCCGCGTCCGCTCCATCAGCCTGCGCGCACAAGACCTCCGGCCCGCGACAGAGGCCACCGAGCAGCTCACCCTGGACCCCACCGACGACCGAGCCCGCGCGATCGAGACCGTCACCGACCGCGCCCGCGCCCGCTACGGGCACGGAACCATCCGACCCGCCGCCCTCGCCGCCACGGGCGGCCGGCGGCCGGGGACACCACCCACGAGAGGACCCCGCTCATGAGGCGGGGTCGGGCAGCAGCGGTTCGAGCAGGGCCCATTCCGCGACGGTGGTGTCGTAGGGGTAGCGGCGCCGGCGGCAGATCACGGGCATCGGGCGGCCTCCGGGGCGGTTCGGGCGGGGCCGTGCGCTTCGCGACGCTCGCCGCGCTCTGCGACGTACTCGACTGCCAGCCCGGAGACCTGCTGCGTTGGGAGTCCGGTGACGGGGTGCGGGACGCCGCCGCCCGGGACGGCTGCGGGGTGGTCCGTTCGGAGCAGGGCGGACGCGGTGCATGAGGGAGCGCTGCGCGGTGGTGTCACTGGGCCCCGGGGCGGCCGGTGTCCTCCGTGCGCGCCGTACCGGTTGCGGGGAAACGCCTGATGGGGCGGTGTGGGGAGGGGCACGGGGTGAGCGCGGGACACCGAGGTCGCCGCGCGTCACGTGCCGTACCGCACTGGAGGATGTACCGATGAGCGCTGGAAACGGGTTCCTGAGCACCGAGCAGCTGGTCAGCCTGACGGCCTACGACGCCGACGGGGAGAAGATCGGCAGCATCGGCCAGGTGTACCGCGACGACGCGACGGGCCAGCCCGAGTGGGTCACCGTCAAGACGGGCCTGTTCGGCATGAAGGAGTCGTTCGTCCCCCTGGCGGGTGCGCGCAGCGACGGTGAGGCCCTGCACGTCCCGCACGCCAAGGATGTCGTGAAGGACGCCCCGCGCGTCGACGCCGACCAGCACCTGGACGCCGACGAGGAGCGCAGGCTCTACCAGCACTACGGCCTGTCCGGCTCGAACGGAAACGGCAACGGCAAGGCCAAGCGGACTGCCGTGGACGCGCCCGGAATCGCCACCGGCACGTACGTCGACGACCGGGGCGAGGGCCGCGGCACGGAGGAGATGATCCGCTCCGAGGAGCGGCTGCGCGTGGGCACCGCCAATGAGGAAGTCGGCCGCGCCCGCCTGAAGAAGGTCGTCGTCACCGAGAACGTCACCACTACTGTCCCGGTCACCCACGAGGAGGTCCGGGTCGTGCGCGAGCCGATCCGCGAGGGCGACCGCGTCCGGGGCGACATCGGCGAGGCGGAGACCGAGGTGACCCTGCACGCGGAGCGCGCGGTGACCCGCAAGGAGACCGTGCCCGTCGAGCGCGTGCGCCTGGAGACCGAGAAGGTCACCGAACAGCAGGAGGTCTCCGACGCCGTCCGCAAGGAGCAGGTCCGCTTCGAGGACGGCAAGGAAGGCCGGGACACCCGTCGCGGCGACGGCCGGGGCGGCCCCCGCCGCTGACGCGCCCCCGCAGCACGGCACGACGAGCGCCGGCCCCGCACTCTTGCGGGGCCGGCGCCCTCGTGCGCCCGTCGCGGTTCAGTCGGGGTCCGTCGGCTCCTGGGCCAGGCGCAGGGCCAGGGCCTGGATAATCTCCCCGGTTGGCATCTCCGGATCCGTCTCGTCGTAGACGGCGGCCACGACTTCGAAGGCCAGGATGAAACCGTTGATCAGGGAGTTGACCGGTCCGACAGCTGTTGCAGCACGGACTGGCCGACCTCCGCGGGGTCCGCGTCCACCGGCACCAGGAACCGGTCGGGGGTCACGTCGCCGAGCAGGCGCAGATGTACTCGCGGGTGCCCGGCCGCCCTCACCATCGGCGCCGCGGCAGCCACCGGCGGCTGATCGAGCCGACGGCTCCTCGAAGCGGTGGGGCCGCGACCGGGACGGGGGGCCTGTCGCGGCCCCACGGCGCCCGTGCCCGCCCCGCACCCCACCGTTCTTCGAGTCATTCGAACCGGCTGGCACCACACCTGTTGCAGCGACTAGCGTTGGCGGTCCGCGCGCTGAGCTGCACAAGCCAACCTTCGTCTGCCTCGCGCCACACCGTCTCCCCTGCAGAGTCCTGGTGGTCGGGGCCCAGCAGAAGCCCGTGCGCCCGGGAGCCTGACGCAGCAGGGCCTTGTGGCCCTGCTGCCGAGCCCTCGCGGGACGGACCGGGGAGGCTCGTAGTGCCCAGTTCGAAGCGGCGGTGAAGGAGGCCATCCCGAGTGGTCCTGACCCCGCCCTTCGAGCCGATGCTCGCCCAGGCCGCCAACTATGTCCCCGGCTCCGGCGTCCTGGCGAGCGGCTTTGCGGCGGAGCAGAAGTTATGGACAGGGTGAACAGCTGTCCGTTGTCCGGCATACCCCTTGGGGGACTTTCTTCATGTAGTAGCCGAGAGGCGAAGCTCTATGCCGCGGGTATCGGGCGCGTGGTCCGCCCCGGCGATCCGGCCGACCTCCGCCAGGAGCACCGTGTCCTCGCCTTCGCCGACCCGAAGCCAGGGCCGCGAGCAGTGAGTGCCGCCCCGGATCGTTCCGAGGGCCGCGCGCCCTTCCACGTCCGGCCGCAAGCAGTCCGGTCAGCGGCGCCCGCGCAGGCGGTTCAGCAGTCGTCCGGCCTGTGCGCGCTTGCGGGGGTAGGCGGCGGCTCGCCGGACCGAGGCGGTCACCCGCTGCCCTTGCGGGCTGCGCGCGAACTGCTTGATGCGGGTCAACAACGCGGACATGTGTCCTCCTTGGGGTTGTCAACCTCGAGCATGGCTTGCGGCGCGGGTGACTTCCTGTCAGCGTTTAAGCACGGTCGGCGGTGCGGAGTGAGCGCCGGGCCGGCGCCCGTCTGCGGCTCGGATCCAGTTCCTCAGCGGGTCCGGGGAGCCGAGCTCGCGGAGGAAGGAAGGAAGGAAGGAAGGCGAGCAAGGGGCGGTCGCTGACCCGGTGCAGGGCGTAGAGCCCCCACACGAGTTCCTGTCCGAAGGTGTTCGTTCCCTTCCCGGTCCGCCATGAGCCGTCTCCCGCCGCTGTGGCCAGCCGTGACACTCGTAGGCCCTGGCATGTCGTTCGGGGTGGATGCGCGCGAGGCCCTGAGACAGTACGAGGGGGTGGAGCCGCACGAGAAGATCGTCGTCCCGTGGCTAGATCGGGCCCAGGGCGGCTACCGAGCCCTGGCGCCTGTCCGGGCACGCCCTGACCTGCACGATCCGGTGGGCGATGGCCCCGCCGCCCCGATCGACCGGGGCCCGGACGTCCGCCCGGAGATCGGACTCAGCCGACGGGCAGGGCGTGTCCGGCGAGGAGCAGGAGTGCGGCGTCGGCTGCGGCCAGGGCCAGGATGATCAGGAAGGGCGCCCGGCCGCGGGCGAGGGCGGGCGGTGCGGCCAGTGCCGCCAGGCAGAGGGCCAGCGTCACGCCCAGCAGCAGCCGTCCGGCGAGGGGCGCCGGGCCCGGCGGAGCGAGGGTCATCACCGTGCAGGAGGCGAAGGCGAGGCCGGCGGCCAGTGCGATGGCCGCGCGTCGCCCCACGCGCTGCGGGAGTCCCAGCACACCGCCCGCGATGTCCTCGTCGATGTCGGGCAGAGCATTGGCGAAGTGGGCGCTGGTCCCCAGCAGAGCCGCTGCCGCGGTGAGCCACACCGGGGGCCAGCCGGCCGACGGCGAGGTCAAGGTCAGCGTCAGGAAGGCGGGAAGCAGTCCGAAGGCGACGGCGTACGGCAGCCAGGAGGCTGGGGTGTGCTTCAGCCACAGGTTGTACGACCAGGCTGCGACGACGCAGCCGATGTGGACCCAGCCGGCCCGGGCGCCGCAGGCCAACGACAGCGGGACGCAGGCGAGCAGGGCCGCACAGGCGGCCGCGGTCACCACTCCCGGCCCTACTTCCCCGGTGGCGAGCGGCTTGTCGAGGCGGCCGGCCGCCACGTCGCGCCGCATGTCCAGCCGGTCGTTGCACCAGCCGATCGACAACTGGCCCGCGGCGACCGCGGCCACCGCCGTGGTTCCGGCGACGGGTCCGAGCCCGACGGCGGCGGCCAGCAGCGCCGTGAGGAGGGTGACGGCGGCGGCAGGCACGGGGTGACTGGCCTTCAGGACCCTTAGTAAGCCCACGCGGGCGAGGCGCCGGACCGTCGCCGACCCCGCGGGCGTGGTGGCTCCTTCGTCGGTGGTGGTGATGATGGGCACCGCACCACGCTATGGGTCCGGCGCGCCCGTGGCGGCTGTGTTCAGCGTGCCTGCGCCCCGCTGTCCCTATGTTGGACCAATGACACGGGTCCTCGCGGTGAGCACGGCGTTCCCCCCACATCGCTACACGCAGCAGGAGATCACCGACATCCTCGCTTCCTGTCTGCCGCCCGGGGCCGACAGCGCGCTCCTGCGTCGGCTGCACGGGTCGGCCCAGGTGGAGACGCGTCACCTCGCCCTCCCCCTGGACTTGTACCGAAGGCTCGGGGGCTTCGGCCAGACCAACCGCCTCTTCGTCGAACTCGCCGTCGCCCTGGGCGCCGAAGCGGTCGAGCAGGCACTCGACGAGGCGGGTGTGCACGCCGAGGAGATCGACCTGGTCGTCTCGACGACCGTGACCGGCATTGCGGCGCCCTCCGTGGAGGCCCGGCTGGCCGCTCGGGTCGGCCTGCGGCCCGACGTCAAGCGGGTCCCGATGTTCGGACTCGGCTGCTCCGCCGGTGCGGCGGGGCTGGCCCGCGTCCACGACTTCCTCACCGGCCGTCCCGACGGCACGGCGCTCTTGCTGTCCACCGAACTGTGCTCGCTGACCTTGCAGCCCACGGACACCTCGATGGCGAACCTCGTGGCGGGAAGCCTGTTCGGAGACGGCGCCGCCGCGCTGGTGGCGGTCGGTGACGACCACGCTTCCGGGACAGCGCGCACGGCCGGCTCGTCCGGGCCGGTGGTCGCGGCCACGCGCAGCCGCCTGTACCCGGGGACCGAGCACCTCCTGGGCTGGGACGTCGGCGACTGGGGCTTCCGCATGGTTCTCGGCCGGGAGGTCCCCGAGCTCGTCCGGCTGCACGTGGCGGAGGAGATCGAGTCCTTCCTCGCCGCTCACGACCTCAAGCCCCGGGACGTCACGGCCTGGATCTGCCATCCCGGCGGCCCGAAGATCCTCGACGCGCTCGCCGACGAGCTGGGCCTGCCGGACTCCGCCCTGGCACCCTCCCGCCGCGCGCTGGCCGCCACGGGAAACCTGTCCTCCGCCTCGGTGCTGCAGATCCTGCGCGACACCCGAGCCGCAGCGCCGCCGCCGGGATCGGCAGGCCTGATGATCGCCTTCGGGCCGGGCTTCTCCTCCGAACTCGTCCTGCTGGCCTGGTGATCGCGCCATGACGCCGTACGCCATGCTGATCCTGCTGGTCATCGCCGAACGGTTCGCGGAACTCTCCGTGGCGCGCCGCAACGCTGCCTGGAGCCGGTCCAAGGGCGGGCTCGAGTACGGGGCCGGGCACTACCCGGCGATGGTCGCCCTGCACACGGCCCTGCTGCTCGGCTGCCTCGTGGAGCCGTGGGCGGCCGACCGGCCCTTCCTGCCCCTGCTCGGCTGGCCCGCCCTCGTCCTCGTGCTGGCCGCCCAGGGGCTGCGGTGGTGGTGCATCAGCGCCCTGGGCCCCCGCTGGAACACCCGCGTACTGATCGTCCCCGGCCTTCCGCTGATCACCCGCGGCCCCTACCGGCACCTGCGTCACCCCAACTACCTGGCGGTCGCGGTCGAGGGCGCGGCCCTTCCCCTGGTGCACACCGCCTGGGTGACCGCCCTTGGCTTCACGCTGCTGAACGCCGTCCTACTGGCCGTACGCATCCGCTGCGAGGACGACGCACTGGCGCCTGCACGCCCGCTACCCGCCCTGGGCGCGACTCCGTGATCGACCTCCTCGTGGTGGGCGGCGGCCCCGCGGGCCTGGCCACCGCGATCCACGCAGCGCTCGCCGGGTTCGACGTCGTGGTCGCAGAACCGCGTCCCGCGCCCGTCGACAAAGCCTGCGGAGAGGGCCTGATGCCGGGCGCGGTCCGCGCCCTGGACGCACTCGGCGTCAAGGTGCCGGGCCATCCCCTGCTCGGCATCCGCTACGTGGACGCCGTAGGCGAACGGCGCGCCGAGGCCGTGTTCCGGACGGGTCACGGCC